>JAEUMC010000800.1 GCA_016793415.1 Devosia sp.
GCTTGTCGCAAACGGCAAACCAAAGCTGGTCGCTATCATCGCAACAGCCCGAAAACTCCTCGTGATCCTCAACGCCATCCTGCGCGACCAAAAACCATGGAGACAAACTTGACCGCCAAGACAGTCGCTCCCCCGTAAACGGGAGAGGGAATCCCGACTGCCGACTTCGCGTTCCACATCGCCGAACGCCTCCTCGGTCGCGCCGACAATAATTCAATAACTTCATGATCTTAACTCGCGACCCGACCTAAGTTGTAGCCGCAGGTCGGTTGACTCGACCCGGATCAAGGCGTTCACTATTGGAACGCCGTATTCCACCCATGGAACAAAAATCGGGGGATGCGGCTCCGAGGAGAGGGAGGCCGGTCAAGCGGCAAGCCGTTCGGGTTTGGGCACGCACCTGCGACAGCCGGGGCGTGAACGCCGGAGGTTTGCCTGCCATCCGGTAGGGCGAAGCGTGCACACGCTGTTCGAGCGATGGATCGACGACGACGCGCCATGCCGGAGCGCCGGGCGCTAGATGTCGAGCATCAAGCGCGCCATCCAGGTTCTCGACCTGCTCGCCCGCAAGGGTGGGCTCGGAGCGCGCGCCGTGGCCCAGCAACTCAGCCTGCCCGTGGGCTCGGTGCATCGGCTGCTGATCGACCTGAGCGACGAGGGCGTGGTCGAGCGCAACGCCGAGGGCGGCTGGCAGCTCTCCTACCGGCTGCTGGCGATCACCGACCTGCAGCTCGATGGCGTGGCCTTTCCGCGGCTGGCCCGGCCATTCTGTGAATCCATCGCCGAGAAAACCCGCGAGACGGTGAACGTCAACGTGCTGAGCGGCGAAGGCTGCGTCTGCATCGACAAGGTGCGCGGCAACGAGGGCATGCAGCTCGACTGGCGCATCGGGTCGCGCGGCCCGCTCTATTGCGGCGGCAGCGCCAAGGCGATCCTCGCTTTCCTCGGCGAGGCCGACCAGCAGCGCGTGCTGGATCAGCCGCTCCCCACCTTTACCCGCTACACCATCACCGACCCGACGGAACTGCGCGCCGAGCTCGCCCGCATCAGGAAGCGCGGCTACTCGATCGACAACCAGGAAGTGGTGATCGGGGTGTTCTGCGTCGGCGTGCCGATCGTCGACCGCCTGGGACGGCCGGTCGGCGCCATCTCGATTTCCGGCCCCGCACCCAAGGCGCCCGGCGCGGCGATCCAGCCGCAGGTCGATCTCTTGAACGAAGCCGCGAGCACCGTCAGCCGCCGGCTTGGCTACAGCGGCCAGTGGCCGCCGCAGCAGGCCGGTGAACGGGCGCTGGCCACATCAACAACCTGATTGAGGAACTTACGACGATGCGATCCGCATGGGTGATGAAGCTGAAGCCCGGCCAGGAGGCCGAGTACAAACGCAAGCATGACGAGATCTGGCCCGAGATGGTGGCGCTGCTGAAGAGCCAGGGCGTCTCCAACTACACCATCTACCGCTACGACCTGCTGCTCTTCGCCTACCTCGAAAAGCCCGACAACGCTCCCAGCCAGACCGAGGGCGTCGATCCGGTGGTGCTCAAGTGGTGGAAGTGGATGGAGCCGCACATGGAGACCCATGAGGACGCGCGGCCGAAAGCCTGGCCGGTCGAACAAGTGTTCCGGCTGGATTGAGGGCAAGATGCTGAAGGTCGTCGATCCGCACATCCACCTGTGGGACCTCTGGACCCGCATCTACCCGCATTTCGA
>JAEUMC010000803.1 GCA_016793415.1 Devosia sp.
GTAATCGGCGACGCCATCGCCATCGAGGTCGGCGCTCAGCAGCCCGGGCCGGTCGGCGCCGGAGTTCAGCGTGCCACCAAGCTTGGTGCACTGCTCAGCAAAGCCCGATATCAGCGTTTCCACCCCCTCGGGGATCGGCGCCGTCACCGGCGGCACCTGATTCTGCAGATCCGAGAATTGCTGCATCGCGACGCCCAGCTGCGTCTTCAGCGCCGCTATCCGGTCGGTATAGGCCTTGCGCAGGCAGGTGATGTCGGCGCCGCATTTGCTGCGGTCGGCGAGGAACGCCTCGGCGTCGTCATGGCGGGCGCCATTGGCGCCCATGAACATCGGCACCTTGTCATAGGCGTAGAACAAGCCGGCCATCTCGCTGTCGAGCGCCGACGTCACGCCGTCGCGGCACACCGCCACCTCATCGGCCGCGGCCGCCTTGCTGCAATCGAAGCTGGCGGCCTGGCCCGGAGCGGCCACCAGCAGCATAAGCACCATCCCCATCAGGCCCAGTAATGCGCGCATAATTTCACCTGCCGAATGTAACGTGTTCGAGATACTAGTGTTTTTGGCCCCGCGTGACGACGCAACTCTCCGTGCGTCCTCAACGAAGCCTGAACCACCGCCTACGGCGCTTGCCATAGTCACCGGCATTGGCCAAGAAGCAGCCCACCATCCTCAGCACCCTGCGGTGTCGAATGCATACCTACGTGATCAATCTCCTGCGCCGCCCGGATCGCCGGGCGTTCATGCAGCAACAGGCTGATCGGTTGGGTCTGCAGTTCGACTACGTCGACGCCGTCGATGCCCGCACCGATGCGCCCGAGTTCGCCGAGATCGAGGTGCACGGCGGTCTCCACGGTCGCATCTCCAGGGGCGACCTCGCCTGTACCCTGAGCCACCGCAAGTTCTGGCGCCTGTTCCTCGAATCCGGTGAGCCCTATGCGGCGGTGCTGGAAGACGACGCCATTCTTGCCGACGACTGCGCTCGGTTCCTCGTCGAGGATGCCTGGATCCCGCCCGATGCCGAAGTGGTGAAGCTCGAGCGCTACGGCCGGCTGCGACCGATGTTCATGGATCGCGATCCCGTACCGGCGCATGCCCGCCGGGTCGGCCGCTTCTATGGCAAATGCGCCGGCACCGCCGGCTACATCGTCTCTGCCGCCGGTGCCCGGAAGCTGCTCGATGCCACCCGCTCGGTGGATGATCCGATCGACCAGATGATGTTCAACCCCGGCCGCTCGCCGCTGTTCGGCCAACTGGCGCCTTACGTGCTGGAGCCGGCGATCTGCGAGCAGGAACAGGTGGCAGTGCCTTCCGACATCCGCGGCAGGCGCCAGTCGAGCCGCGGCTGGGTGCAGGGGATGGTCAACGAGCTGCGGGCTGTGCCGCGGCAGTTGGCTCATGCCGTGAGCCTGGTACCGCCCTTGCTGCAAGGCCGGCTCGAGCGCCGCGTCCTTACGTTCCGGCGCTAGTCACCGGCCTCTCATTGGTCCTCCCCCGTTTCGCGGTGGAGGAGCACTGAGAGTGCAGTGCACAGCCATGATACTGCGATAGCCTGCCTTGAGGGGAGCAGAGCCAGCGATATCTTCTACGGAAACACCAGCAGCTTCACAGCCAGCGCAATCGACACCACCACCACCAGCGGCCGGATCAGCTTGGCGCCGAAGCGGATGCCGGTCAGCGCGCCGAGATAGCCGCCGATCATCTGCCCGATTATCATCGCCAGCGCCACCGGCCACACCACATTGCCCGAGGGGATGAACAGCGCCAGCGCCCCCAGGTTCGAGGTGAGGTTCAACACCTTGGTGTGGCCCGCCGCGCGCACGAGGCCGAGGCCGAACAGGGTGACGAGGCCCATAGTCAGGAACGATCCGGTCCCCGGCCCGAGGCCGCCGTCATAGAAGCCGATGGCCAAGCCCATCACCGGTGCCCAGATGGCGAAACGGAAGCGAGCGTGGCTGTCTTCGTCGGTGAGCTTGGGTGACAAGGCGAAGTAGAGCGCGATGCAGATCAGCGCAAGCGGCACCGCGTAGGCGAGGACGGAGGTATCGATCGATTTGACTGCCAGCGCGCCGAGAAACGCGCCGACAAAGGTCAGCGGGATGGCGACGCGGAGCGCTCTCAGCGATACAAAACCCTTGCGCCAGTAGGTGAAGGCGGCGATCGCAGTCCCTACCACCGATTGCAGCTTGTTGGTGCCGAAGGCCGTCACCGGCGGAATGCCTACCGACAGCAGCACCGGCAGGGCGATCAGCCCGCCGCCGCCCGCAATCGCATCGACGAACCCCGCGAGCAGCCCCACGAAGCCCAAGGCGACGAGGATCGTCAGGTCGAAGGTCACAGCAGGGTGGAGATCCCCGGCGGCACCCCGCCCATGATCGACAGCAGCGCCTCCAGTTGCGCTTTGCGCAGCGGCGTCCAGTCGGCGGTGCGCGAGACGATGAGGTTGGCTTCCGACTTCATGATCAGCCCGTCTTCCAGCACTCTGAGCTGGTTGGCAGCAAGGGTCGAACCGGTCGAGGTGATGTCGACGATCAGGTCGGCCGAGCCGGCGGCAGGCGCCGATTCCGTCGCCCCGGCGCTCTCGACGATGCGGTATTCGGCGATGCCGTATTTGGCGAAGTGCCGTCGCGTCAGGTTGACGTACTTGGTCGCGACGCGCAGCCAGCGGCCATGCCGCGAACGGAAGTCCGACGCCACGTCGGCGAGGTCGGTCATCTGCTGCACGTCGATCCAGCTGTCGGG
>JAEUMC010000812.1 GCA_016793415.1 Devosia sp.
GCGCGACAATCGGCGAAGGCGCCGACACCGGGCAGCACGATGCGATCGGCGCGGCGCACTGCTTCGACATCGTCGGTGACGACGATCTCGTCGCCGGTGCCGGCCTCGCGGGCGGCGCGCTCGAAGGCCTTGGCGGCCGAGCGGAGGTTGCCCGAGCCGTAGTCGATAATGGTGACGGTGCTCATCGGATCTGCTGCTTCAGGTAATCGACCAGGGCCAGGTCCTCGCCGGCAGCGACGATCTCGGTACGATAGAGACCGCCCCGCCTGGCTGTCTTCACCCGGCGGAAGCTCGCCGCCTCGAAACCGATCAGTGCAGCGAACAGCACATAGAGCCAGAACGCCGCCTCCCCGCCGACCAGTACGCCGAGGGCGGCGATGGCGAGAGTGCCGACGACCCAGACGCCCAGCAGCAACCACAACCCGTGGACCAGCGCATGCACCGGCGGCAGCAGGGCTGCGGACCAGGAAAAGCGATCGGCCACCGCAGTGGGCGCATCGCTCGGGCGCTCGTAGACGGAATAGAGGGTCACGGTTATCCTCGTTGGATCGGCGTAGTGGGATCGTCGTGGTTGCGGGTTCGCCTTAGAGCAAAACCCGCACGGTTGGAAGATGAGGGATCCGACCGCCCGCCTCGCCGTTGGTCCAACAGGCTTTGAGGAGAGCTACATGACGCACGATTCCCACGACCCGCACGGCGATGGAGCGTCCGAACCAACCCAGGGCATTTTCATTGGCTGGCTTGCCGTCGGGCTGCTCGTCGTGATGGCGATCTTCACCCTGACGGTCATCAGCGCCGGCGCCAACTACAACTTCAGCTAACCACTTGCACTGTGCAAGTTGTCGTGACAGTTTGAACCGGTCGCAACCTGCGACCGGTTTTTGCTGCGGGAGGCGACAATGGCCGACGGCAAGTATCTTGCGGTGTTCTACAGCGACAAGGCCGGCCCGAAGTGGCAGGCTTGGAACGCACTTTCCGACACGGAGCGGCAATCCAGAGACGCAGTCGGACTGCCGGCGCTCGAAGCCTGGGATGAACGGCACAAGGACGCCATCGTCCATATGGGCGGACCGTTGGGCAAGACCCTGCGGGTGACCGACGCCGGCACCGCCAAGGCAGTCAACGAGCTGACGGCATTCGTAGTGGTGCGGGCCCCTTCCCTGGAGGCGGCGGCCCGGATGTTCGAGAACCACCCGCATATGAGCATCTTCCCGTGTCACGCGGTGGACGTGATGCCTCTGCTCGGGATGGAAACCGACGACGAGGGCCGGCCGAGGGGTTGAGGGCTACAGCGTGCCCTTGGTCGAGGGGATGGCATCGGCGGCGCGCGGGTCGATCTCCACTGCCGAGCGCAGCGCCCGGGCCAGCGCCTTGAAGGCGCTTTCGGCAATATGGTGGTTGTTGTCGCCGTAGAACGTCTCGACGTGCAGCGTAATGCCGGCATTCATGGCGAAGGCCTGGAACCACTCGCGGAACAGCTCGGTATCCATCTCGCCCACCTTGTCGCGGGTGAACTCCACCTTCCAGACGAGGAACGGCCGGCCCGAGACATCGAGGGCGACGCGGGTGAGCGTGCCATCCATCGGCAGGTCGGACGAGGCGTAGCGACGGATGCCCTTCTTGTTGCCGAGCGCCTGCTTGATCGCTTCCCCCAGCGCAATGCCGACATCCTCGGCGGTGTGGTGGAAATCGATATGCAGGTCGCCCTTGGCCGCTACCCGCATATCGATCAGCGAGTGCTTGGAAAGCTGGTCCAGCATGTGATCGAGAAAGCCGATGCCGGTCTGCATGTCATGCTTGCCCGAACCATCGAGGTTCACCGACACCTGGATGTCGGTCTCATTGGTCTTTCGCTTGATCTCGGCGGTGCGCATGCTGCAGTCCCTGTGGTGGCGCGGCGGCTGTAGCAGATAGCGCCGGAGCGGTGAAGATGCGGTGAAGGGGCAGCCGGCCTCGGTAACATCGCGGAAACTACCCGACCGGCTAGGCGGATTTGCATTCGCCCGCCCCGTGACTAAATAGGGACCAACAGTTCTGGAGTTATTCCCAAGATGTCGAAGGACAACGAGTTTCCCGGCTGGCACGGCACGACCATCGTCGCCGTCCGCAAGGGCAACAAGGTGGTGGTGGCCGGTGACGGACAGGTCTCGGTCGGCAACACCGTAATGAAGCATACTGCCAAGAAGGTCCGGCGCCTCGCCGACGGCAAGGTGATCGGCGGCTTCGCCGGCGCCACCGCCGACGCGTTCACCCTGTTCGAGCGGCTCGAGGCGAAGTTGGAGCAGTACCCGACGCAGCTCACGAGGGCCTGCGTCGAGATGGCGAAGGACTGGCGCACCGACCGCTACCTGCGCCGGCTCGAAGCCATGATGATCGTCGCCGACAAGGACGTGACGCTGGTGCTGACCGGTACCGGCGACGTGCTGACCCCGGACCATGCCACCATCGCCATCGGCTCGGGCGGCAACTACGCCTATTCGGCG
>JAEUMC010000818.1 GCA_016793415.1 Devosia sp.
CTTTTCGACCGGATGGGTCGCGAGCCAGGGCGCGAACAGCGCCAGCGAGATCAGCGTCAGGATGATCAGCCCGCCGATCACCAGCGAGGGGTTGCGGAGGGGTTTTGGAAGCCGCATCGGATTACCCCAACCGCACGCGCGGATCGACCAGCGCATAGAGCAGGTCGACCACGAGGTTCACGAGCGCGAAGATCAGCGCGAAGGTCAAAACGATCCCCTGGATCAGCGGCAGGTCGCGCTGCGATACTGCCGAGAAGGTGAGCTGGCCGAGGCCCGGCCAGGCAAAGATCATCTCGACCAGCACCGCGCCGCCGAGCAGCGCCCCGAAACGTAAGCCGATGACGCTCAGCACCGGCAGCAGCGCGTTGCGCAGCGCATGGCGGATCACCACCCGGCCGCGGCGCAGGCCCTTGGAGTAGGCGGTGCGGACGAAATCCTCGCGCAGCACTTCCAGCATCGAGGTGCGCACCAGCCGCGAAATGATCGCCGCCGAGTTCGCCGCCAGCGCCAGCGCCGGGAGGAGGATATGGAGGATCGAATCCCACAGCACGTCGGGCCGGCCGGTGAGCGCCATGCCGATCGCCTCGAGCATCGGCGTGCCGCGCCCGATCGCCGGCAGCCAGTTGAGCTGCACGGCAAAGCCCAGCATCAGCAGCAGCCCCATCCAGTAGACCGGCATCGAGACGCCGAGCTGCGCGAGCAGCATCGTCGCGGTGTCGATGATCGAGCCCTGGCGGATCGCCGCCAGCACGCCGAGCGTCACGCCGATCAGCGTAGCGAGCAGCAGTGCCACCACGGCGAGCTCGACGGTCGCGCCGATGCGGCCGGCAATGATCTCGCTCACCGGCGCGCTCTGGAAGATCGACCGGCCGAGGTCACCCTGGAGCAGGTGGGCGAAATAATCCCACAGCCGCACATACCAGGGGTCATCGAGCCCCAGCGTGCGCCTGAGGTTGGCGATCATCTCGGGCGACGCCTCAGGGCCAAGCAGCACAGCGGCGGGGTCGCCCGGCACCAGCAGCAGCAGGCCGAATGTCACGACGACCATGCCGAAGGCCATCGGGATCAGCAGCAGCAGGCGGCGGATGACATAGGCGATCATCGGTGCGATCCCTGCACAGGACTCTCCGTGATCCTCCCCCGCCGGGCGGGGGAGGGGGACCAGCGAAGCTGGTGGAGGGGGGAGCGAGAGTCGACGGTGAGTCTTGCCGCCCTCTCCACCGCCTTCGGCGGTCCCCCTCCCCCGCCCCGCGGGGGAGGATTAAGGAGAGGCCGGCGGCCCGCCATGTCGCCACCCCAGCTCATGCGATCACGATCTCTTCGATCCGCCGCGGATAATGCGTCATGCTGTCCGGCCCGTCTGCCGTCACCAGCACGGTGTCGGCAATGCGATATCCCGCGAACCCCGGAATGGTGATCGAGGGTTCGCTCGAGGCGATCATTCCCGGCTCGAGGATGGTCTGGTCGCCCGCCTCGATCCATGGCGGCTCGTGGAACATGATGCCCATGCCGTGCCCGACCCGGTGCAGGGCATTGTCCTGCATGCCCTGGTCCTTGATGTAGCCGAGCGCCAGGTTGTCCGAGGAGGCGCAGGTGTGGCCGGCGATCAGCGCCGCGGTCGCCATCTTCTGCGCCTCGTAAGCCACGGAATAGTGCCGCTGCTGCTCGGCGCTGGGCTCGCCGATAAAGAAGGTGCGCTCGCTTTCGGCGGCACGGCCACCGACCCGGCAGCCGAGTGACAGGATCAGGCTCTCGCCGCGCTTCACCGGATTGCCGGTGGGCATGCCGTGCGGAAACGACGAGCGGACACCCGAATAGACGAGCCCGGAGGCGAGTCCCTGCACCAGCATCAGCTCGTCGTGCTCGGCATACATGATCGACATGGCGTGCCGCGACACGAAGGATTCGATCTCGATCTCGCTGGGCAGCTCGCCGCCCTTGCGCACTGCCTCGGTGATCAACTGGACGCCTGATGTCACCATGGCGTCGGAGATGCGGGCGGCTTCGCGATGCAGCCGGATTTCTTCGGGGTGCTTCCTCAGCCGCATCTTCTGGACGATGTCGGAGGCCACGACGCGCGCATTGGGGAAGGCGGCGGCAATCTGTCCGATGCGGCCATAGGCGATGCCATAGCTATGCGCCACGGTGCCCGATTGCGCCGGCAGCGCCCGCGCCAGCGCCTCGAACGGCCTGATCACACCAGGAAACTCGAAATAGATGATCGGCTCGGCGGCAATTTCCTGGTGCGCCGCATGGCCCTGTTCGAGCCGCGGCAGCAGCAGCCAGGCGCCGGACTGGCTGATGGCGAACACCACCGGCCGCTCGGTCGTGTAGTGCGAGAAACCGGTGGTGTAGATGACGTCGTCATTGGCATCGAGCAGCAGCAGGTCGATACCGGCCTCCGCCATGCGCGAGCGGATGTCGCGATGGATGCGGGCGTAGAACTCTGCGCCGAGACGCTGCGTGAAACTCATGTCATCTCCTCAATGCACTTGTGACGGAGGCCTGCTGCCCCTCACCCCGACCCTCTCCCAGAGGGGAGAAGGGGCGTTGTGGCACTGCCGGTGCACCTCTCGTCCCCTCTCCCCTCCTAGGGGAGCGCGATAGCGCCCCCGGGGGAGAGGGTTAGGGTGAGGGGCAGTCCGCCCCGACGTTACGTTCGAATGAAAGGATGGCCGGCGCCTGGGAGGGTGGCGCCGGCCGGGCGCGGCTTATTTCTCGAGGCCGATGAGGCCGCGGAAGTTGCCGCGCGGGGTGGCTTTCACCTCGACCGGGAAGTCCTTCTTGTAGAACAGCTGATAGCCCTGGTCGGAGATGATGAAGTAGGGCAGGTCGCTGGCGAGGATGGTCGCCGCCGCCTGGTAGGCGGTGGTGCGTGCCGCCTGGTCGAGCGACGAGCGGCCTTCCTGCAGCAGCTTGTCGACTTCAGGGTTGGAATAGCCGCCCCAGTTGGTCGAGCCGCCGGTCGAGAGCTGGCCGAACAGCAGCCGGTCGGGGTCGACGATGTTGAGCCAGCCGAGCAGGGCGATCTGGTGCAGGCCCTTCTGCACGTAGTTGGTCGAGAACGACGGCCAATCGGTGATCTGCACCTGCGCGTCGACGCCAGCCGACTGCATGATGGCCTGGGTCACTTCCACGGCCTGCACGCGGTTGGGGTCTTCGCTGTGGGTGGAGAGCGTCACCGTCAGCTTCTTGCCGTCCTTGTCGAGGATGCCGTCGCCGTCGCTGTCCTTCCAGCCCAGTTCGTTGAACTTGGCCACCGCGCCTTCGACGCTGAAGGTCGGCTGCTTGATGTCGGCCGAGTAAGCCCAGGACGAGGGCAGGATGATCGACGAGGCGATCTCGTCGACGCCCTGGTAGATGTCGTTGACGATCGACTGCTGGTCGATGAGCATCGAGAACGCCTGGCGCATCCCCGGATCGGCCAGCACCGGATCCTTGACGTTGTAGTTGATGTAGGTGACGCCGAGCCCCGCCATGATGGCGTTGCCGAAGCGCGCATCGGCGCTGAGCCGCTTGATGTCGTTGGGCGACAGCGGCGACTGGATCACGTCGAGATCGCCGGCTTCGAAGGCCTGGGCCCGGGCCGAGTTGTCGCCGATGATCTTGACGGTGACGTCGGTGACCGGCGCGACGCCGCCCCAGTAGGTCGGGCTGGCCTTGAGCACGATATCGCTGCCGCGGTTCCACGATACCAGCGTCATCGGGCCGGCGCCGATCGGATCGGTGGCCGGGTCCTTGCCGGCTTCGACCGCCGCCTTCGACACGATGCCCTTGTCGAGATAGCTCAGCAGCGGCGCGTAGGGCGCCGAGAGCGTGAACTTCACGGTCTGCGGGTCGACCGCTTCCACTGCGCTGATCGGCGTGTAGAGCGCGCGATCCGGGGCGTTGAAATCGGGGTTGATGACGCTGGTGTAAGTGAACACCACGTCGTCGGCGGTGAGCGGCGAGCCGTCCGAGAACTTGAGGTCGGGCCGGAGCTTGAAGATGTAGGTCTGCGGATCGGGCGATTCCCAGCTCTCGGCCAGGTCCGGCACCGGCTCGAGGCTCGGCGTCAGGTGCACGAGGCCCGCGTAGATCAGGTCGGCGGCGCGGTACGCGGTGGTGTCGCGGGTGAGCCGCGGATCGAGCGTGCCGGCATCGACGTCGGCGCCGATGACGATGGCGGTGTCCTGCGCCTGCGTCACGCTCGCCGGCAACAGCCCCAGCGCCACTATGGCGGTGGTCAGCAGTAGAAGTTTGTTCATTCCCGTTCCCCTGTGTGAAGTCGTGTTGTCCGGCGTCGGAGCGCTTTCAAGAAAAGTTGCAGACTTTTCTGGTTCGAAAGCGCGACCACTTCCTTCCTGTGGTCATCCGTTCGCCGCGTCTCTTTCGGTGACGTCGATCTCGGCGCCACCGCCCTCCGGCGCCGTCTCGTTGACGGCGATTTTGCCCCGGCGCAGATCCGCCAGGTGTGGTACGAGCACGCCCTCCAGCGCGCCCGGATCCGGCGCATGCCGGTATTCGAAGCAAGGCACCCCGGGCTGCACCAGGTCCGCCACATGGTCGGCGCCCGAGGCAAAGATCACCGCGTCGCATTGCGCGATGACATCGCCGAGGTCGGGCGAAGACAGCCAGGTGACGCGGATATCGGAGACGTGCGGCGCGAACTCGCGCACGCTCGGGCGCATGATGGCGATGTATTCCTCGAAATAGGTCACCGCGGCGATGCGGGTGCGCGGGTCGAGCCCGGCCAGCGCCTGCCGGGTGCGCATCGAGGGGATGAACCGCAGCCCCAGCACCCGCGCCTCGGGGATCAGCGCCTGCACCTCGGCCTCGCGATGGAGGAACGTGAGGACGATATCGGCCTCGGTGCTCATGCGGCGCAACTCGTCGGTGACCCTGAGGGAGTCGAGCGTGATCAGCTGGATGGTGTCGTTGGTCGCCAGCACCGGCTTCAGCTGCGCCACGTAATCGCGCCCCGGCCCCTCGAAGATGGCGACGAACACGATCTTCAGCCCGGCCTTGGGGCGGCGCAGCAGCGATTGCGCGTTGATCATCGAATTGAGGGTCAGGGTGGAGATGCCGAGCTTTTCGGCCTTGCCGATCAGCACCTCGATATCGGCGCGCAGCGATGAGACCGGCAGCGTGTCGGGCCCGCGCTTTTTCACATCGGAGACGGCGAAGGCCCCGAGCCCGTGCTTCATCTCGACGAGACCGGCGTCACGCAGCCGCTGATACACCTGCGCCACGGTCATCGGCGCGATGCCGAGTTCGGCGGCGAGCTGACGCACCGACTGCAGGCGGGTGCCATGGGCGATGCCGCCGAACGACAGCGCATAGCTCAACAGTCCATAGAGCTGCGTGCCCACAGGCACGGGCAGGGACTTGTCGATGCTGTTGGCGTCGATCGAGAACATGTGTTCTATCCACCTGATACACCATGACGGTAGCGCCCCCTTTCTTTCATGACAATCGGGTGCGTACAAAAATCATGCAGCTGTGCAGAGGTGCCCAAACGGCATGCAAAAGTGCCAGATATCAGGGACTTGGCGGCCAGATGCTCGGACGATCACCGCCCCTATGCAACGAAAGTCGATCTGGGCCACTGGCGGCAGAGCGACGGATGGTGTTCTAGTCTGCTATGTCAATCAGGGGCGGGGAGAAGCGCGATGAGCATGCAACTGGGACTTGAACTGGCGCGGCTCACTGCCGGCCTCGATCGGCTCTATCGCGATGTGCCGCGCACCCAGAGTTTTCTCGATCGCGAGGGGCTGATCCCGGTCGCGATGGCACAGGTCGAACCCTATGCGCTCCAGAACTATGGCGAGGCGCGCGACCGGCTCGAGGCTTTGCAAGCCCGCATCCCCGGCGAAGCCGAGACCGATCTGCGCCGCGCCTATCTCACCGAAATGCTGGATTCGCTGCTGGCGCTGCTCGACACCTTCGAGGGGCGGCAGATCTCCTATGCCGAGCGGCTGCGCCGGCAGATGCGCGTCGACACCCAGATGGTGAGCGACGAAATCCTCGACGGCTACCGCCACACCATCCGCGAGAACCTCGATGAGCTGGGCTATCGCGGCGGCTCGCTGGCCGAGGATGTCGGCCGCTTCGAAGCCGATACCATCGTTCCGCCCGAGCAGGTGCTGGCCGTCATGGCCGAGGTGACGCGCGAGGCGCAGCGCCGCACCAGCGAGATGATGTACCTGATGAACGACGAGTGGCTCGAGCCGGTGCGGCTCGACGACGTGCCGTTCACCGCTTATTGCGATTTCCCCGAGCGCAAGATGCGGCTCAACCTCGCCATGCCGTTCACCCGCTCGGCCATCAAGCACCTTGCCTGCCACGAGGCTTTCCCGGGCCACCTCGTCCATATGGCGTTGCGCCAGCGCTATGTCGCCGAAGGCAAGATGCCGCTCGACGGCGCGCAGGTGGTGACCAGTTCCGCCAGCAGCGCGCTGTTCGAAGGCATCGCCGACAATGGCTGGTTCTTCCTCGACTGGATCAACACCCCCGAAGACGTGGTCGGCATGACGCTCGAGCGGTTGCGCGCCGCGCTCCGCTGCAATGCCGCCTGGATGCTGCACGCCGAAGGCCGCTCGCACGAGGAAGTGGCGCCGATTATCGCCGAGGCCGGCTACCAGGATCTCGCAACCGCCAGGAATCGCATCGCTTTCCTGCGCCACGGCCTGAGGGCGCCGTTCGTCTACGGCTACTGGTGCGGCGATACCTCGACGCATGCGGTGTGGGAGAAGGTGCCCAAGGAGCGGCGCAAGGAGTTCTGGGCCTACCTCTATGGCAACATGCACACGCCCTCGACGCTGCGCGATTTCTGGGTGGCCTGATGGCTGAGTTCGACAAGCATTGGCCGGCCTTCCTGGCTCTGGTGCGCCAGCCCGGTTCGACCGAACCGCTGTTCGATTTCGTCGCCGGGCTGATCGGCGAAGCGATCGGCAGCAAACTCACCACCGCGACGCTGTTCGATGTACCGGCCGGCCGGCTTCGCCGCCTCTACACACAGAACGCCGAGGCTTATGCGGTGGGCGGCTTCAAGCCGATCCCCGACAACAAGTGGACGGCAACGCTGATCGGGCGGCAGGAAATCTACACTGCGCTCAGCCTCGAGGCGATCGCGGTGGATTTCGCCGACTGGCAGCTCATCGGGTCGCTCGGCTACGAGTCGATCGCCAACCTGCCGATCGTTGTCGGCGGCCAGACCATCGGGGCGTTCAACCTGCTGCACGAGGCGGGGTATTACACGCCGGCCCGGCTGGCCCGGGTCGGCGAGGTGATGCCGTTTGCGACGATGGCGTATCTGGCGGCGGTGTTCGGGGAGCGGACCGGCAGTCAGCGCTGAAGCCCGCAGTCGGTGGCTCCCCGCGCCCCCCTCTCTTGCGAAAACTAAGGACTTAGCTGCGCTAAGCCCAAGTTTTCGCTTTCTCCCCCGCCAAGGGGGAGAGTCCCGACTGCAACTCAGGCGCGAATGGAAGGCACTGACCATCTCCCCCTTGGCGGGGGAGAAAGCAAAATCTTAGGTTTAGCCGTTTGGCTAAGCCTTAGATTTTGCAAGAGAGGGGGCCTGGAGGGCACCATAGCTCCTCGCTACTTCTTCCGCTTCATTGCCTCGCTGAGCATATCCCCCAACGACCCGGTGCTCCGCTGTGCCTGCTGCGGTGCCCGCTGGTTCGCGCGCACCGGCGGATCCCGCGGGCGGTCGCGGGGGACGGAGCTGTCGATCTCCTTGCGCATGCTCAGCCCGATCCGTTTGCGCGGCACATCGACTTCGACGACTCGCACCTTCACCACGTCGCCGGCTTTGACCACCTCGTGCGGATCCTTGACGAATTTGTCGGCCAGTTGGGAGACGTGCACCAGCCCGTCCTGGTGCACGCCGATATCGACGAACGCCCCGAAGGCGGCGACGTTGGTGACGGTGCCCTCCAGCAACATGCCGGGCTTGAGGTGCTTGATGTCGTCCACACCCTCGGCAAAGGTCGCGGTCTTGAAGGCCGGGCGGGGGTCGCGGCCGGGCTTTTCCAGCTCGGCGAGGATGTCGCGCACCGTCGGCAGGCCGAAGCGCTCATCGACGAAGCGCTTGGGATCGAGGTTCGCAAGGGCCGACTTGTCGCCCATGATGTCACGCAGATCCCGGCCACAGGCGGCGACGATCTGGCGGGCTACGCCATAGGCTTCCGGGTGCACCGAGGAGGCATCGAGCGGCTCGGTGCCGCCGGTGATGCGCAGGAACCCGGCGCTCTGCTCGAAGGTGCGCTGGCCGAGGCGCGGCACTTCAAGCAGCCCTTTACGCGAGCGGAACGGGCCATTGGCGTCGCGGTGCGCGACGATGGCCTCGGCGACGGATGGGCCAAGGCCGGAAATCCGGGCCAGCAGCGGCGCGGAGGCGGTATTGAGGTCGACGCCCACGGCGTTCACGGCGTCTTCGACGACCGCATCGAGCGAGCGGCCGAGGCGGTACTGGTCGACGTCGTGCTGGTACTGGCCGACGCCGATCGACTTGGGCTCGATCTTGACCAGTTCAGCCAGCGGGTCCTGCAAACGGCGGGCGATGGAGACGGCGCCGCGCAGCGACACGTCGAGGGCGGGGAACTCGGCCGCCGCCAATTCGGAGGCGGAATAGACCGACGCACCGGCCTCCGAGACGATGACCTTGGTCGGCCTCGGCGCCGGCAGGCGCTCGATCAGGTCGGCGACCAGCTTTTCGGTCTCGCGGCTGCCGGTGCCATTGCCGATGGCGATGAGCTCAACGCCGTGCCGCTTGATCAGCCCCTGGATGGCGGCCTGCGCCCCCATCACGTCGTTGCGCGGCGGGAACGGGTAGATGGTTTCGGTGTCGAGCAGCTTGCCGGTGGCGTCGATCACCGCGACCTTGACGCCGGTGCGAATGCCGGGGTCGAGCCCCATGGTGGCGCGAGCGCCGGCCGGAGCCGCCAGCAGCAGGTCCTTGAGGTTGCGGGCGAAAACACCGATGGCCTCGAGCTCGGCGCGCTCGCGCAGCTCGACCATCAGGTCGATGGAGAGCGTGATGCGCAGCCGCGTGCGCCAGGCCCAGCCGGCCACCTCGCGGAGCCACTTGTCGCCCGCGCCCTGGCTCTGTGCGTTGAGCGCACCGGCGACGAAGCGTTCGGCCGGCTTGATCGGATCGGTGACGTCGACATCCACCTCGATCTCGAGGCTGAGCACCTCCTCGTCGCGGCCGCGCATCATGGCGAGGGCGCGGTGGCCGGCAACCTTGTTCCAGCGTTCGGAATGCTCGAAATAGTCGGAAAACTTGGCCCCGGCTTCTTCCTTGCCTTTGACCACCTTGGCGCTCAGCATGGCCTTGTCGCGCAGGTAGGCACGCAGTTGACCGAGCAGGGCGGCGTTCTCCGACAGCCCCTCGATGACGATGTCGCGCGCGCCGTCCAGCGCCTCCTTGGTGCCGGGCACCTCCTCGGTGATGTAGCCCTCGGCGAGCACCAGAGGATCGGCGCTGCGATTGGCGAGAATGGCTTCGGCGAGCGGGCCAAGGCCGCGTTCCCGCGCGATCTCGGCCTTGGTCCGGCGTTTGGGCTTGAACGGCAGGTACAGGTCCTCGAGCTCGGCTTTGGTAGCCGCGCCGTTGATGGACGCGGTTAGCTCGCTGGTGAGCTTGCCCTGTTCGTCGATGGATTTGAGGATCGCGCCGCGGCGCGCTTCCAGTTCGCGCAGGTAAGTCAGCCGCTCGGCCAAGAGGCGCAGCTGGGTGTCATCAAGGCCACCGGTCACCTCCTTGCGGTAGCGCGCCACGAATGGCACCGTGGCGCCGCCATCGAGCAGTTCCACGGCAGCCCGGACCTGGTCGGGGCGGGCGGCGACTTCAGTGGCGATCTGGGCGGCAATGCGGGTGTCGAGTTGAGACATGAAGCTACTTCTTGATTTGGTCGGGGCGACCATAGTCGCCTCCGGCCGGAGGTCACACCCGGCACGGGACGATTTCCCTGATTTGTACGAGCGGTGATACGCCGCGCTTCGCCCGACCACAGCCGCTCGGTGCGACATTCCCTGTGCGATTGCTGACGCCCCGGCACTCCGTCCGCGCTGAGATCAATCCTTAGCCGCCCCTCCGAGGAACTGACCATGCCCCGTTACTGCCTTGACCTCGATACCCCGGCCGCCGGGTTCATCGACAGCTTCCTTATCGGCAATGGCTGGCTTGGCGCGACGCTGGGCGGTGGTGTCGGCAGCGAGCGGTTCGACCTCAACCTCGACACCGTGTGGTCCGGCGGCCCATTGCAGCCCGAGGCGGGGGAGGGGGCGGCGCACCTGGTCACGGAACTGCGCCAGGCCATCGGCCGGGGCGATTATCTCCGCGCCGACGAGCTCGGCCGGGCATTGCAGGGCAAGGCCTGGACCCAGTCCTACCAGCCCCTCGGCGCCATCGAGTTCGGCTATGCCGACGATGACGCAGCCGAGTACCAGCGCCGGCTCGATCTGGCGCAGGCGGTGGCGAGCACCGTCCATGGCGGGCGGGCCGAGAGCGCGGCGCAACTCGACAGTTATGTCTCCCACCCCGATGGCGTGCTGGTGGCGGTGGCGTCGGGCCGGGGCGTGCGGTCTGTGGCCGAAGCAACGCTGACGTTCCGTGCGGCGCATCCCGCTACCGACGTGTCGATCTCGGAGGAGCATGGCACGCTGTGGCTGGTGGCGACGGCGCGCGTACCGGTGCACGTGCTGCCCAACTATGTCCCTGCCGAGGACCCGGTGCGCTATGACGATGCCGAGCCGGCTGCCGATGGCACGGTGGCAGCGGGCATGGGCTATGCGGTGGTCGCGGCGCTCCACAGGGATGGCGACAAGCTGCGCCTCATCGCGTCGGCTGCTTCGGGCTTTCGCGGGCATGACACGCGTCCAGGGGCCGACTTCGCAGCCCTGGTGCTGGAAGCGCGGGACCGGGTGGCCAAAGCGCTGGAGCAAAGCACTGAAGCCCTGCGCGAACGGCACATCGCGGACTACCGGCGCTATTTCGACCGCGTCGACCTCGACCTCGGCGCTTCCGGCCCTGCCGCCGCGCGGGCCGAGCTGCTGTTCCACTTCGGCCGCTACCTGCTCATCTCGAGCTCGCGCCAAGGCACCGAGGCCAGCAACCTGCAGGGCATCTGGAACGTCGATGTGCGCCCGGCCTGGTCGAGCAACTACACCATCAACATCAACACCCAGATGAACTACTGGCCGGCCGAGGCGACGGGCCTCGCCGAGCTCGGCGCCCCGATGTTTGCGCTCACCCGCGAGCTGGCCGAGGCCGGCGCCGTTACCGCCCGGCGCTATTATGGCGCCACCGGCGCCACGGCCCATCACAATGCCGACCTCTGGCGCTTTACCGCGCCGGTCCCGGGCATTCCGCAATGGGCCAACTGGCCATCCGGCCTCTACTGGATGGCGGCGCATCTCCAGCACCATCTCGACTATGGCGACGCTCCCCAGGGCTTTGCCGCAGAGACGGCATTGCCGGTGTTCCGCGCCGCCTCGGAATTCGCCCTCGACATGCTGGTCGAGGATGCCACCGGAGCGCTGGTCGCCAGCCCTTCGACCTCGCCTGAGCACAGTTTCGTCGTCGGCGATGCCAAGGTCGCCATCACCCAGGGCACAGCGATGGATCAGGAGCTGATCCGCGAAACGCTCGAGAGCTTTGTCGGGCTCGCCGACGCCGCCGATCCGCTGGCAGGACGGGCGCGGGAGGCCCTGGCCCGGCTGCGGCTTCCGCTCATCGGCCCAAATGGCAACCTGCTTGAGTGGGACGACGACAAGCGCCCGGCCGAGCCGGGGCACCGGCACCTTTCCCACCTCTACGGGCTCTATCCCGGTAT
>JAEUMC010000591.1 GCA_016793415.1 Devosia sp.
CGAGAAATACTACCCCGGTTTCGGCCACCTCGAGCCGGTGATCGCGTTGGGGGCGATGATGCGGGTCCGCATGCCGATCCTCAACGACATGGTCGAGTTCTTCCAGACCTTCGGCGCCTTCCCCTCGGGCACGCCCCGGCCGGTGTTCACGCCAGATCCGCCCGAGAGCAACATGACGGCCGTGATCAAGAAGATGGACGACGTGCTGGCGCCGATCGACGGCGGACGGCGGAATGAATAGCAGCCGAAAAGCCGGCGCGCGCTGCCCCCCACCCAACCCCTGTCCAGCCATTCGAGCGTAGCTCTCAAGGCCTTCTCCCCTAAAATCGCTCCACTGGAGCGATTTGGCCTTCGGCCGGCTCGAAGCCCCGCAAGGGGGAGGGAGACCCTTCGACTGACATCCGGGCTCAGGTCTAGACGTTGACGCTCTGCATGCGCGCCGCAAAGGCCTCGCCGAAGGCCGACATGCCGTCGGCGACGATGCGGCCGACGGCGTAGGCAGCGACGGCGTAGAATTTCTGCGCCGCCGGGGTGCGCAGGAACTCGATATAGCGGTCGAGGTCCGCATCGGTGAGGTCGCGGTAGACATAGGCCATCATGGCGCGCTGGGTGCGGCCGACATCGGCCAGCAACCCGGGCATCATCGCCTCGACCTGGGTGTCGATCTCCTGCCAGGGCACGGTGACCTCGCCCTGCTGGTGCGATACCGACAGGCCGAGCAGCAGCGCCCGCACCGACTGGCCGACCATGGCGGCCGAAATCTCGGCTGACACCAGCTCCATCAGCGCCTCGATCTGGGTTTGGCGGATCACCGAGGCGGTTGTCAGCAGTTGCTGCCCCTCGGCGATCGCAGCGATCTGCGCCTGAGGTTCGAGCCGCGCGGCGTCGCGCTCGAGCACCGTCATGCGCTGGCCGAAGGCTGAATGAAAGAAGCTGCCGAGCACCGCCTGTTCGTCGGCGGAGAATTTCCCCTCCAGCGCCTTGGCGAGACGGCGATGCAGGTCGGCGGCGTCGAACACCGAGTTGGCGGTGGCTTCCCAGTGCTTCAGGAAAATCTCGTCACTGGAGATTTCCTCGGCGCGGGCCGAGGCGGCAATGGTGGCGGCGAACTGGGTGAACACCTCGTCGAGCGCCGTCGCCCGCATCAGCTCGGCCACGGCGATCTGCTGGCTCTGCGCCAGGGCAGGACGGATGACCGTGAGCGGCGAAGCCACTGGCGCCAGCAGCAGCGCGAGCACCGCGAGCGATCGGATCAGCATCTCACGCGTCCTCCTCTGCACACCTGAGCGTAGCGCAGCCGCGCGCCTTGCGCCAATGCGGCAGCGGCAATTGCGCACAAGACTTGCCCATGCCGTTCTCGCTCTGCCCCCGACCCGCTGCTAAACTGCGTGCCTAATCAAAGGAGTGCCCAGCATGCAGTACACCCGCCTCGGTCATACCGGTCTCGAAGTCAGCCGGATCTGCCTCGGCTGCATGTCGTTCGGCGAACCAAAGCAGGGCTCGCACGAGTGGACGCTCGACGAGGCGGCGAGCCGGCCGATCCTCCGGGCCGCCTGGGAAGCGGGGATCAATTTCTATGACACCGCCAATGTCTATTCGCTCGGCTCGAGCGAGGAGATCGTCGGCAAGGTGCTGCTCGAAATGGCGCCGCGCGACGAGCTGGTGCTTGCCACCAAGGTCAATGGCGAGATGCGCAAGGGGCCCAATGGCGCGGGGCTGAGCCGCAAGGCGATCCTTTCCGAGATCGACAATTCGCTGCGCCGGCTCGGCACAGAATATGTCGACCTCTACCAGATCCATCGCTTCGATCCGGTAACGCCGATCGAGGAAACGCTGGAGGCACTCAACGACGTGGTGCGGGCCGGCAAGGCCCGTTACATCGGGGCGTCCTCGATGGCGGCGTGGCAGTTCCTCAAGATGCTGATGACCTCGGACCGGCACGGCTGGGCGCGGTTCGTCTCGATGCAGGATCAACTCAACCTGATCGAGCGCGAGGAGGAGCGCGAGATGCTGCCCTTGTGCATCGACCAGGGCATCGGCGTGATCCCGTGGTCACCGCTGGCGCGCGGCCGGCTGGCCCGGCCGTGGGGCGAGAGCACCGAACGCATGGAAACCGACATCTATGGCAAGACGCTTTATCTGCGCGATGAAGTGGCGAACCAGGCGATCAACGCCGTTGTCGGGGAGATTGCCGAGGCCCGTGGCGTGAAGATGGCGCAGGTGGCGCTCGCCTGGGTGCTGCAGAAGCAGCCGGTGACCGCGCCGATCGTCGGGGTCACCAAGTTGTCGCAGCTCGAGGATGCCTTGGGCGCGCTCGAGGTGAACCTGAGCGCCGATGAGGTCAGACGGCTCGAGGCGCCGTATCACTCGACTGGTGGCGCGAGCTTCCGCTAGGTTCGAGGGCAAAAGGGCAGGGGTGTCATGGCGTTGCGCATCAAACTAGGCTTGGTCGCTCATGGGGTTCTGCCGATGCTGGTGCTGCTGCTGCCGGTGAGCGCTGGGGCTCAGGACGCGCCGATCGCGTCGATCTGCGGCATGGCAGCGGCGTCGCAGTACGAGCCGGGCTATCGGGGGTTCGGACGCGACCTCAGCCGCATCGACACCGCCACCGCCATCCCGGCCTGCGAGGAGGCGGTAAAGGCAGCGCCCGACCTGCTGGCCAACAAGGCGTGGCTGGCGCGCGCACTGCTCGCCGACGGGCAGACCGAGGCCGCCTTGCCGCTGCTCGAAGTAGCGGTGGCCGGGGACAGCGCGCTGGGGCGCCAACTGTTGGCCGATGTGCTGTTCGGTGATCTCGGCGACATTGCCACGCCCGACGATGCGCGGGCGCTGGAAGTGCTGCGGCCGGCGGCGGAGGCCGGGTTCGCCCCGGCGCAACTGAGCCTCGGCTTCGCCTACGATTTGGGCCGCGGGCTCGACGAGGACAATGCCATCGCCGCCTCCTGGTACATGCGGGCGGCGCAGCAGGGCGAAGCGCGGGCGGCCAGCAATCTCGGCTACCTCTATCATGGCGGCGACGGGGTCGCGCTCGACTATCAGCAGGCGATGTTCTGGTACCAGAAGGGCGCGGACAAAGGCGATGTGGTCGGCATCTACGGCGTCGGCCAGCTCTATGAGTTCGGGCAGGGCGTCGAGATCGACTACGGCAAGGCGGCCGAGCAGTTCCGGCTTGGCGCCGAGATGGGCGATTCCTACGCGCAGAACGACCTGGGCTTTCTGTACGAGACCGGGCAGGGGGTCGGCGAGGATCTCGCCGAGGCGGCGCGCTACTACCAGATGGCGTCGGACCAGGGCTATGCGCTGGCGAGCGCCAACCTCGCCCAGCTTTACAGCACCGGCCGCGGGGTGGAGCGGGATTTCGACCGCGCCCTGGAGCTCTATTCCTACGCCCATGACCAGGGCGAGGTGGGGGGCACAGTGGGGTTGGCGCAGGCCTATCTCTACGGCGAAGGCGTGCCGGTCGATTTCGAGCTGGCGCGCGGTTACGCCGAACAGGCAGCCGATGCCGGGGCGAGCTATGGGCAATCGACGCTGGGCGCCATCTATGCCGATGGCTCCGGTGTGGCGCGGGACTTCAACCACGCCATCGAGCTGTTCGACCTGGCTGCCGCACAGGGTAACGACTATGCCGCCAGCCGGGCGGCCGAAGTTCGGGCGGAGCAGACCTGCGGGCTGATCGCGGCGACCCGCTACGAGACGGGGTTCGAGGTCTCGGGCGTCGAGCTCGAGCGGATCGACGCCGACACCGCGGTCCCCGTCTGCGCGAACGCTGTGGCGCTCGACGCCGCGTCGCTCGAAAACAAGGGCTGGTACGCGCGCACGTTGATCGCCGGCGGGCGGCAGGCCGAAGCGGCGCCACTGCTCGAGGAAGCGGCCGGTGGCGGCTTCATCCCGGCCAAGGTGCTGCTCGCCGACCTGCTGCTCTGGGGCCATGGGGTGGGCGAGGACCCGGCGCGGGCGGTGACGCTCTATCAGGCGGCCGCGGCTGAGGGTTTTCCGCCGGCGGAGTT
>JAEUMC010000877.1 GCA_016793415.1 Devosia sp.
CTGATGCTGGCGCTGATCGTCGCGATTGCGCTGCTATTCGCCTTCGCCCGCTCGCGGGAGGCAAAATCGAAATGAATACCGCCATCGCCGACCGTCGTCCGCTCGAGGCCCCGCGTTTCAAAGCGACCCCAGCCAGTGCCCTGCTGGTACTGGTGATCATCGTCGTGGCGGTGATCGCCGCGTTTCCACTGGCCTGGATGATCCTCACCAGTCTCAAGACGCCGCAGGAAACCATGCAGGTGCCGCCGGTGTGGCTGCCGGCGGCGCCGAGCCTCGACGCCTATACTGAGGTGGCCGAAGTGGTGAGCCTTGGACGCTCGTTCCTCAACTCGGCAGTGATCGCGCTGGTGACGACAGTCGCCATCATCGTCACCAGCCTGATGGCCGGCTACGCGTTCGCCAAGTACGAGTTCCGCTACAAGGAGGCGCTGTTCGCTCTCCTGATCGCGACGATGTTCCTGCCACCGATCGTGACGCTGATCCCGCTCTACCGGATCACCGGCTATCTGGGTCTCAACGCCAGTCTCGCTGGGGTGATCGTCCCCAACCTCGCCAATGCCTTCGGGATCTTCCTGATGCGGCAGTTCATCAAGGGCGTGCCCGATGAGCTGATCGAGGCGGCGCGGGTCGATGGGGCGTCGGAACTCCGAGTGCTGTTCCAGATCGTCGCCCCGGCGGTGATGCCTGCCATCGCGGCGCTGGTGCTGTTCGCCTTCGTCTACCACTGGAACAGCTACCTGTGGCCGCTGACCGTGCTGCAGGGCAGCGCCGACCAGTACCCGATCGTCATCTCGCTCTCGCGGCTATTGAGCTACAACCGCGGCGCCATGAACACCGGCCTCGTGATGGCCGGGGCAACCCTCGCGGTGCTGCCGCCGGTACTGCTGTTCGTGATCCTGCAGCGCTTTTTCGTCGATTCCGTCGTCAGTTCGGGGGTAAAGGGCTGAGCTCGGCATGTGGATATAACGAAATGACGTTATAACCTCTTTACCTGCTCCAGCATTGCTGCTTAGCTTTTCCGGTCGGTTTGCGTTCCGCCGATCTCACCCAATGAGTCCAGGGAGCTCTTTGATAGATGCCGTTGTCTCGCAGACTTTTCGCCTTGGGGTTGGCGCTGGCCGCCAGCACCCCGTTCATGTCTTTTGCCGCCGCCGAGGAAACCGTCACGCTGTGGAGCTGGCGCACCGAGGACCAGGCTGCCATGGGCCGCATCTTCGCGGCGTTCGAGGCAGCGAACCCCGATATCAAGGTGGATTTGCAGTTCACCCCTGACGCCGACTACCAGAACCGCCTCGCCACGGCGCTCCGCGGCGGCAAGGGCCCCGACATCGCCCAGCTCAAGGCCTATGGCGAGCTGCAGCCGCTGGTCGAGGCCGGTTACCTCGAGCCGCTGAACGACATCGTCCCGGCCATTGCCGAGATGCCTGAGACCGCCACCGGCGGCGTGATCAGCGTCGCCGACGGCAAGTTCTACGGCGTCCCCTACTCGGTGCCGGTACTGGGCGTGTTCTACAACACCGCCCTGTTCGAAGCGAACGGCATCGCCGTGCCCACCACTTACGCCGAGTTCCTCGCCGCCTGCGAGAAGCTCAAGGCCGCCGGGATCACGCCGATCGCCAGCGGCGGCGCGCAGGGTTCGGCCTGGGCGCTCGAGATCGGTGTCGGCATGATCGGCCCGACCATTTACGGCGCCGACTTCTACGGCGAGATGATGTCGGGCAAAGCCACCTTCGAAGACCCGCGCTACATCGCTACGCTGAAGCGCTTCGCCGAGCTGAAGCCCTACTACTCGGACGGTTTCGCCGGCGTCGACTACACCACCTCGACGCAGCAGTTCATCAACGGCCAGGCCGCCATGTTCTTCGGCGGCTCGTGGGAGAACGGCAGCTTCAAGGCACAGAACCCCGACCTGAAGTTCTCGGTGTTCCCGTTCCCGGGCGACGCCGCCACCGACAAGCCGCTGGTCGCGGCATTCTCGGATGGCTCGTACGGGCTCGTCGCCGACAGCGACAAGAAGGAAGCCGCCACCAAGGTGCTGAACTTCATCGCTTCGCCCGAGTTCGCGCAGCTGTTTGCCGATGAACTCGGCTGGCCGGCGGCTCGCCCCGACGTGACCTCGGACGATCCGGTGCTGAAGGCGATGATCGAGATGCAGGGCAACACCACGCCCTATCTCAGCCTCGTCGGCTACCGTTGGCAGACGCCGACGGCCTCGTCGGTGATCCAGGCCGAGGTGATCGACATGGTCGAAGGCAACATCACGCCCGAAAAGCTCGCCGCCGACGTCAACGCGGCGGTCAGCACCTGGTTCAAGCCCAAGCCGTAACAACGAACGGCGGCCCACCGCGGCGGCCCGCCGCGGTGGGCCGCCTCCCCTCCTCCGGACCTCCGCACGATGAGCGACGCCGCCAACCGCACCGAACCAGCAAGGCTGTCACGGCACCTCGCCGCGCTCGGCTTCGTGCTGCCGGCGCTGCTGATCTACGGGCTGTTCGTGCTCTACCCGCTGCTGACCTCGCTGTGGGGCAGCCTGTTCGAGTGGCGCGGGCTGCGTCAGCTCGATTTCTCGGGGATCGACAACTACCTGCGGCTCTTCACCTTCCCCAATTCGGAGAAGCTGTTCGGGGCGCTCTGGCATAACGTGGCGTGGTTCTTCGGCATCATGCTGTTCCAGAACGGTTTTGGGCTGGTCCTCGCCTACCTGCTGTTCTGGTCGAAGAAGGGCGCAAGCTTTTTCCAATCGGTGTTCTTCTTTCCGGCCGTTTTGAGCCCGGTGATCGTCGGCGCCTTGTGGCGCCTGCTGCTGGCGCCGAACGGCGTCGCCGAATGGATGCTCAACGGGCTTGGCTTGCACGAGGGCCGCCTGACAGTGCTCGGCGATTCCAACTGGGCGCTGTGGGTGCTGATCGCCATCGATGCCTGGAACTGGATGGGCCTGCCGGTGCTGATCTTCACCGCCGGACTGCGCCAGATCTCGTACGAGGTGTTCGAGGCCGCCCGGATCGATGGCGCCGGCACCACCCGCATGCTGACCACGGTGGCGCTGCCGCTGCTGGTACCGTCGATCTCGTCGGTGACGACGCTGAGCTTCATCAACACCTTCAACCAGTTCGACATCGTCTATGTGATGCAGGGCGTGCAGGGGAACCCGAACTTTTCCACCGACACCCTGGTCACTTATTTCTACCGCCTGGCGTTCGGTGCGGAGGGCGCGGTGGGGATCACCGATATCGGGCTGGCGCTGGCGCTCGGCACCATGCTGTTCCTGCTGCTGAGTGTCGGCACGCTGCTGCTGCTGCGCGCCTTCGACCGTGCGACGGTGCAGCCATGACCCCCACCGGCTTTCTCGCCCGATTGCCGCGCTGGCTGGTGCTGCTCGGCTGGACCGTTGTGGTGCTGCTGCCGCTCTATGCGCTGGTGGTGTCATGCTTCAAGACCACGCAGCAGATCTATGCCGATCCGCTAGGGCTGCCGCAGGTCCTGAGCTTCGACAACTTCATCAATGCCTGGCAGCGCGCCGACCTCGGCCGCAACCTGATCAACAGCGTGATCGTCACCGGCGGCGCGGTGATCGTCACCATCGTCGTCGCGGCCATGGCCGCCTATCCGCTCAGCCGCTACGGCCTCAAATGGGGCGTGTGGATGCTGGCGCTGTTCCTTGCCGGGATCATGCTGCCGATCCGCCTCGCCTCGGTGGAACTGTTCACGCTGATGCGCGACCTCGAGCTGCTGGACAGCCATCTCGGCCTGATAGCGGTTTACACGGCGATCCGCATCCCCTTCGCCATCTTCATCTTCGCCAACTTCATGCGGGTGCTGCCGCGCGAGCTGGAAGAAGCAGCCCGGCTCGATGGCGCCGGCGAGTTGCGCATCCTGTTCAGCATCATCCTTCCCGTGGTGGCGCCGGCGGTGTCGATCGTCGCCATCTTCACCACCATCGCGGTATGGAACGACTTCTTCTTCCCGCTGATCTTCATCTTCGACAACAACCTCAAGACGGTACCGCTGGCGATAACCGGTTTCGTCGGGCAGTTCCGCACCGACTGGGGCATGGTGTTTGCCTCGCTGGGCATCTCGCTTGCCCCGGTGCTGGCGATGTATCTGCTGTTGGCGCGCCAGATCCGCGAAGGCGCCGCAGCGTCGGGAGCCGTGAAATGATCGAAGCCCAGGTTTATGCGGCCAAACGCATTCTCGTCGTCGGCGCCCATGCCTTCGATGCCGAGGTGATTGCCGGGCCGCTGGCCTTCGTCGCGGCGGCGCGCGGCGCCGAGGTGACCTTCCTCCACCTTACCATGGGCGAGCAGGGGCATCGTTGCCTGGCGCCTCCGCTCTATGCCGAACAGAAGCGGAGCGAGGCGACGGCGGCCGCCGACCGGCTGGGTATCAGCTGGCGCAGCCTCGATCTGCCGGATGGGTTCCTCCCCAGCGACGATGCCACGGCGCTCGCCGTGTGCGATGTGCTGCGCGAGCTGAAGCCGGAGGTGGTGATCACCCACTGGCAGGGCAGCTGGCACAAGGACCACCGGGCGGCCTCGGACCTGACCAGGACAGCCGTGTTCTATGCCGCGCTGCCGACGCTCGATCGCGCCCTGCCGGTGCACTCCCCTGCCCTGTTGCTGTTCGGCGAGAACTGGGAAGATGACGAGGGGTTCGTCCCGACGCATCTGGTCGACGTGACCGAGGGCTTTGCGGCGTGGCGCGAAGCGGCCGAAAAGTATGAGCTGGCGCGTGGGCTGAGTTCGTTCCCCTACATGGATTACTATGCCTCGCTGTACCGGCTGCGCGGCTGCATCCGCGGCACCACCTATGCACAGGCGTTCATGAGCACCTCGAATTCGTGGAATGCCGGCGCCGGGCTGTTCGCGCCTCCGGTAGGATCGGGGGCACGATGACCGAAGCAATCCTCGCCATCGACCTTGGCGGCACGCGGTTCCGTGCCGGCGTCGCCGACATGAGCGATCCGGCGGCTGTGCGCGCAGTGGGCGAGTGGCCGGCGCCCCAGACGCTGCCGGCATTTCTCGAGCTCTTGCGGCAGCAGTTGAGCGCGCATGATGCGAGCCGGCTCGGCCTTGGTATTCCCGGGTTGGCGCAGGGAACGGTGTGCCGCTGGGTGCCCAACCTCAGCTATCTCGACGGCCTCGACCTCGCAGCCGAGCTGCCTGGCGTTTCGGTGGGGCTCGGCAACGATGCGCAGTTTGCGCTGCTCGCCGAGGTCTCCGCAGGGTCGGCCAAGGGGCTGGAGGACGCGATACTCCTCGCCATCGGCACGGGCATCGGCTCATCGGTATTGGCCGGCGGGCGGATCGTCGCCGGCCATGGCGGGGCCGCCTGCTCGTTCGGCTGGGCCGTGGCGGACCTGCACGACGCAGGCGAAGATCGCAGCGGCTGGCTGGAGCGACAGGCCTCGGGCCGGGCGCTCGACGCGGCGGCGCAATCGATCGGCTTGCCCGACGGCGCAGCTCTGGTGCGGGCAGCGCGCGGGCGCGATGCCGCGGCGATCGAGGCGCTTGCTCCCGCGATGCAGGCACTCGGCACGGCGCTTGCCGGCGCGGTGGCGCTGCTGGCGCCCGAGGCGATCATTCTCGCAGGCGGCGTCGCTGCATCGCTCGACGTGCTGAAGCCGCTGATCCTGCCGGCGCTACATCGGCAATTGCCGCCGCACTTGCGAACAATCGATATCCGCCCCGGGCAGTTCGGGCCCAAGGCGGGACTGGTGGGTGCGGCATTCGCCGGCGCCTATGGGCCGAACTGGAGGAATGGGCATGGATGAACCAAACGGTCTCATAAAGCCCGATCGGCGGCGGCCGGAGCCGCTGTGGCATCAGGCCGAGATGGCGCTGCGCGAGCTGATCGAACGCGGCGAGTGGAGCTCGGGCATGCAGATCCCCAATGAGGATCGGCTCGGAGAGATGCTGGGCATCTCGCGCATTACGCTGCGCCACGCCTTGCGCAACCTCGAGGAGGCTGGGCTGCTCAGGCGTGAGCATGGACGCGGCACCTTCGTCCGATCGGCTACTGTGGTGGCGGGCGTCCGCGGGCTCACCAGCTTCACCGACGAGATGAAGACGCTGTCGCTGCAGGCCGGCACCCGGCTGATCGAGGCCAACCGCGTCATGGCCGACGAGGAACTGGCCGATGCGCTGGAAATCGCCATCGGCGATCCCGTGGTGCAGCTCAAGCGCCTGAGGCTCGGCAATGGCATGCCGATCGGCATCCAGACCAGCCACCTGCCCGAGGCGCGGGTCCCCGGACTGTTGGAAGACGCTGCGAACGTGCAGTCGCTCTACGGCTGGCTGAAGGAGCGCTGCGGCATCACTCCGGTGAAGGCCAAGGAAGTCTACCGCGTCGGCAGCGTCGCCGCGGCAGACGCCGAACTCATCCAGCTCACGGCGGGGACGCCGGCCTTCGAGGTCGAACGCATCGCCTACGACTCGAGAGGGCCGTTCGAATACGCCCTCTCCACCATGCGGGCGGATCGCTACGAGATCCGCTCCACCCTCTACGTGTAACGCTTTGTTCTGAAAGGCAAACGATGTCCACTCTCTATATCAGCAAGCTCGTGAAGATCGCCGAGGCGGCGGCCGCAGCGAATGCCGACGCCTTCGACAAGGCCTCGTCCGCGATTGCGGAAACCCTCGCCAACAAGGGCCTGGTGCACCTCTACGGCTCGGGCCATTCGGTGCTGCCGGTGCAGGAAACCTACCCGCGCTACGGCTCCTATGTCGGCTTCAACCCGCTGACCGACCCACGTGTCATGTGG
>JAEUMC010000947.1 GCA_016793415.1 Devosia sp.
ATCAGTGCCTTGCCGAGCAGGTGCCGCTCACGCGCGTGCGGCGGCGTCCCCTCGCCGACATGCGCCACCCTGCCGTCGCGCACCGCGACATAACCATCCTCGATCACCATGGATGGCAGCACCACCGTGCCGGCGAGGACGAGATCGAAATCGGACATGTAGGCTCCTAAGACTGCGGCCGACGCTGACCGGTGCGGGCCATCAACATCCGCTCGAGCGCCGACAGCGCATCATAGATCAGAACCGCCATCACGCCGACCACCAACCCGCCCTGGGCGATGAAGGCGAGGTTGTTCGACAGCAGCCCAGCGATGATCACCTCGCCCAGTGTCGAGGCTGCCACGGTCGAGCCGATGGTGGCAGTCGCCACCGAGATCACCACCGAGAGTCGGATGCCGGCAAGGATCACTGGCGTTGCAAGCGGCAGTTCGACGCCCAGCAATCGCTGTCGGTCGGTCATGCCGACGCCGCGCGCCGCCTCGGTGACGGCCGGCGGCAAGGTGGTGAGCCCAGTGAGGGCATTCTCGAAGATCGGCAGCAGGCCATAGAGGAACAGCGCCACCAAAGTCGGCGCCGTGCCGAAGCCCAGCACCGGGACGGCCAGCGCCAGCACCGCGACCGGCGGGAAGGTCTGGCCGATATTGGCGAGCGAGCGGCTGAGCGGCAGAAACTCTGCCCCGAAAGGGCGAGTAACGAGAATGGCGAGACCCACCGCCAGCAGCGTCGAGGCGATGGTGGCGATGGCGACGATGGTCAAGTGGCTGAGCGTCAGGTTGAGCAGCGAATTCTGCATGTAGATCGCCGGCTGGCCGTTCTTGGTCAGCGGCTGGAACACCCAGGCAAAGCTCTCGGGCGTGACGATGAACGCCACCAGCAGCGCGAGCACCAGCAGCCGGATGATCAGCCCCGGCTTCATTGCGGGCGCTCGGCCCGGTGGGCGATGTCGTCGCGCCGGATTCGACCGATGATCGTCCCTTCAGCGTCGATCACCGGCAGCATTTCGCGGCCGGTCCACAGGCACTCGGCATAGGCGTCACGCAGCGAGGCATCGGCAGAGATCGGCTCGCCCTGGGCCGGTCCGGGCTCGACCAGGTCGCGGACCTTCCACAACGACAGCAGGCGGAACGGTCGCTCGCCGGTGCCTATCAGTTCGGCAACGAAAGGCGTCGCCGGGTGGGCAATGATCTCTTCGGGCGGCGCATATTGCAGCAGGTGGCCCTTGTCCATCACCGCGATCTTCGTGCCGAGATGGATCGCCTCCTCCATGTCGTGCGTCACCAGCACGATGGTGGTGCCGAAGCGCTTCTGGATGGCGAGGAGATCCGATTGCGCCTTGGCGCGGATGATCGGGTCGAGCGCGCCGAACGGCTCATCCATCAGCAACAGTTTCGGCTCGGCGGCGAGCGCTCGCGCCACGCCGACGCGCTGCTGCTGGCCACCTGACAGCTCGCTGGGCATGCGGTCGCGGAACTCGGCCGCCGGCAGCTGGAACAGCTCGAGCAGTTCATCGACCCGCGCCGCGATCTTCGCCTTATCCCAGCCCAGCAGCGTCGGTACGGTGCCGATATTCTGCCCCACGGTGCGGTGCGGAAACAGCCCGTGGCCCTGGATGGCGTAGCCGATCCGGCGCCTCAGCTCGAAAGCCGGCACGGCGCGGGTATCCTCGCCGTCGATCTTCACCGCTCCCGAGGTCGGCTCGATCAGCCGGTTGATCATCCGCAACAGCGTGGTCTTGCCCGACCCGGAGGTGCCGACGATCACTGCAATCTCGCCGTCGGCGACGGTCAGGCTGACGTGGTCGACCACGGTCAGCTCGAGATAGTCCTTGGTGAGGGCTTCGATCTCAATCACGGTGCGTATCCTTGGGTGAGACCATCTCGACGATGGCATCGAGCACGACGGCAGCGGCGAAGGCGAGCGCCACGGTCGGCACCGCGCCGAGCAGCACCAGGTCCATTGCAGTCTGCCCGACGCCCTGGAACACGAAGAC
>JAEUMC010000980.1 GCA_016793415.1 Devosia sp.
TGGTCGCTATCATCGCAACAGCCCGAAAACTCCTCGTGATCCTCAACGCCATCCTGCGCGACCAAAAACCATGGAGACAAACTTGACCGCCAAGACAGTCGCTCCCCCGCAAGCGGGAGAGGCACGCCGACTGCCGGCTCCAGCGCTTATGGCCGCCGAAACTCCATGATCCAGTTGGTCTCCCACGTGGCCCCGCCATCGTAGGAAAACGCCTGGCTCCAGCGTGGCGTCTCCGTATCGGTGCCGCTCCAGTCGAACAGCACCTTCACCGGCCGGTCGCCGTCCATGTCGTCGCCGGCAAAGCTGCCGCGACCATTGTCGAAGCGGCCGAACACCGGCGGCTCCAGCACGCCCCGGCTCGAATTGATCCAGTAGATCGCCCACTCGTCGCGCTCGGGGTTGTAGATCCTGAGCGTCATGCCCTTGAACCCCTTGGTCGGAAAATCGCTCTCGTCCACCGACACCATGCCGCCGAGCATGAGCTGCGCCGTCTCATAGGAGGTGAACACATCCCACTCGGTCGAGCCGACGCCGCGCGCCTTGAGCCGCCGGTTGGTGACCACCCAGTCGCCATGGTTGAACGCAAAGCCGCGCCGCGTTTCGCTATCCATCGGAACCTCCCCGCGCCCTGATGCGCCTGGCGGTGATAGCCGATCGGCGTGTCAGCCGATGTCAGGCTTTGCCGCGCGGTGGCGAGCGCTACGCATCTGCCGCTGTTAACCGCAGATAAACCATCTTTGCCGGGCCATCCGGCTCTGGTATCAGCGGCCCATGTCCGTACCGCTCGACCATATTCGCAACTTCTCCATCGTCGCCCATATCGACCATGGCAAATCGACGCTCGCCGACCGGCTGATCCAGCTCACGGGCGGGCTCGAGCTGCGCGAGATGAAGGAGCAGGTGCTCGACTCGATGGATATCGAGCGCGAGCGCGGCATCACCATCAAGGCGCAGACCGTCCGGCTGAACTACAAGGCGCAGAATGGCGAGACCTACGTTCTCAACCTGATCGACACGCCCGGCCATGTCGACTTCGCCTATGAGGTGAACCGCTCGCTCGCCGCCGTCGAGGGCTCGCTCCTCGTGGTCGATGCCAGCCAGGGCGTCGAGGCGCAGACGCTGGCCAATGTCTACCATGCCATGGAGGTCGATCATGAGATCGTCCCCGTGCTCAACAAGGTCGACCTGCCGGCCGCCGACGTCGATCGGGTGAAGCAGCAGATCGAGGACGTGATCGGGCTCGATGCCTCGGATGCGCTGCAGATCAGCGCCAAGACCGGGCTCGGCATCGATACGGTGCTCGAAGCCATCGTCCACCGCCTGCCGGCGCCGAAGGGCGATATCGAGGCGCCGCTGAAGGCACTGCTGGTCGACAGCTGGTACGACACGTATCTGGGCGTCGTGGTGCTGATCCGCGTCATCGACGGCACGGTGCGCAAAGGCCAGAAGATCCGGATGATGAATGCCGGCGCCACCTACGAGCTCGACCGGGTGGGCGTGTTCACCCCCAAGCTGGTCGATGTCGCCGAGCTCGGGCCGGGCGAGATCGGCTTTTTCACCGCCTCGATCAAGCAGGTGGCCGATACCAATGTCGGCGACACCATCACCGATGACCGGAAGCCCACCGCCACGGCTTTGGCCGGCTTCCGCCCGGCGCAGCCGGTGGTGTTCTGCGGGTTGTTCCCGGTCGACGCCTCGGATTTCGAGGTGCTGCGTGAAGCGATGGGCAAGCTGAGACTCAACGACGCGAGCTTCTCGTTCGAGATGGAAACCTCGGCGGCGCTCGGCTTCGGCTTCCGCTGCGGCTTCCTTGGGCTGTTGCACCTCGAGATCATCCAGGAGCGGCTGGCGCGCGAGTTCGATCTCGATCTCATCGCCACCGCGCCGAGCGTGGTCTACGAGATTCACATGACCAACGGCGAGATGATGCTGTTGCACAACCCGGCGGACCTGCCCGACGTGGTCAAGATCGACCACATCAGCGAGCCGTGGATCAAGGCGACCATCCTCACCCCCGACGAGTATCTCGGCTCGATCCTGAAGCTCTGCCAGGATCGGCGCGGCATCCAGCGCAACATGACCTATGTCGGCAACCGCGCGATGATCGAGTACGACCTGCCGCTCAACGAGGTGGTGTTCGATTTCTACGATCGGCTGAAGTCGATGTCGAAGGGCTATGCCAGCTTCGACTATACGCTGGCCGATTACCGCGAAGGCGACCTGGTAAAACTGTCGATCCTGGTCAATGCCGAGCCGGTCGACGCCCTCAGTATGCTGGTGCACCGGAACGCCGCGGAGTCCCGCGGCCGGCAGATGTGCGAAAAGCTCAAGGAGCTGATCCCGCCGCATTTGTTCGTCATCCCGATCCAGGCCGCCATCGGCGGCAAGATCATCGCCCGCGAAACCGTGCGCGCCCTGCGCAAGGACGTGACGGCAAAATGCTATGGCGGCGACGCGACGCGTAAGCGGAAGCTCTTGGAGAAGCAGAAGGCCGGCAAGAAGCGCATGCGCCAGTTCGGCAGCGTCGAGATCCCGCAGGAGGCATTTATCCAGGCGCTGAAGATGGGGGATGAGTGAGGGTTGTTGCCAGACACTTCGATCCTGAGCCGGCACTTTTACACCTAGGGCCGGAGACAGGATGCCGAGCCAACAGGCAATGGCCCTACGATGGGAAAGTGAGCGGAAGCCGACTCAGCCATTGTGGCCAACTGCGCTAGGACCAGCGCATGCGCTCCGCCATACGCTCGTAATTTGCAACGAACAGGTCAATGAAGTCGGGATCTTGGTGACCGAAGCCGGCCGCAGTTAGAGAATCACGGCTTTCTCCCAGCGTCGCCAGCAGTTCTCTAGCGGACTCCCTGTGCCAAGAGGAGCGTCCCACGGGCATCCACACGAAGTTGCGCTGGCCGCCGCTCGTCTGCCCCAGCTGCAGTTGCATTTCATCTTTTGAATGCACTTCGAGGCTCGCAAGCGATCCCAGAACCTCGAAACGCTCGAACAGCGTCTCGAACTCAGCGACGCCGATGAAGGGGGGCGACCACGCCGTGAACACGTCCAACAGATGATCGCTCAAGGGCGTCTTCCGTCGGCCGAGACCTTCCAGTACCTGCCAATACGACTTCTCTGCTCCGCCCTTCCAAGCCGTTAGGAAGATAGTGGAGACGATTGAAACCGCCCCACCATTCGCCCGCGCCAGCATCGCCTGAAACAGCCGGTGAAGCACCTCCAACCGCCCTGAGCGCACTAAACCGAGGCCATAAGCTGTGAACACCAAGACTGCTGGATAGGCACGGATATCTAGGTAAGGGACAAAGCCTCCGCGTTGGATTTCTGCATCGGCGTACAGGCCACGAATAGTATCGAGTACCGGCGCAAACTCCGTTCCGTCGCCCCACCGACCGAGAACACCAGCCAGAGTGGCAAGGCTTTCGGTGGCGGCTTCATAGCGGAGAATTCTTGTCCGGAACGTATCGGAATTCCATGAGCCGTCTGGCGAGAACTCTGCTCCGCGAGTGCGCTCTAGAACCCGCCGCGTTTCGTCAGTGATAAGATCGTCTAGCTGGATGCGATAATCGGGCCGAGCGAGAAAGCGCTTGCCGCTAGCGATCAGCAGTTCCAGGCTAAGCGGATTCGGCCGCTGACTCTGTTCAAGCGTGCTCACACGATCTGCCACCGCCCTAAAGAAACTGTCAGCATCGCTGATCGGAATAGTAATGGCAGCCCGTTGGCGGATAAGTTCCGTCGCCCCGTTGCCAACCCTACCGCGCACGGTCCAAAAGATCGGATAGCGGCGGCTCGGCGCACGTAGCATGGCTTTGCGCAGTGCCTCATCCCACTCGCCCGACCAGCCGGACACGATCAAACCGTATTCATCGAAGACGCGGTCGAGAAGCGCCCCATATTTTTCTGGATAAGCAGCAAGCTCATCCTCGGTGTTGAGAATGCGCGCATCTTTGTAGTCGCCATGCAGCTTAAGCAGATAGCATTTACTGTGCGCGAGTGGCTCGGCGCCAGCCAGCGCGTCCACGGAGGCCACTATGGTGGGCTCGATGCCGCGCTCGCGCAAACCGTTCTCTATCAGCCGGTCAAAGTTCGTGGTGACGATTACCCTCACATAGCCGCCGGCCACGAGGTCGGCGATAGCACGATGCGCCGCTGTCGGCACTTTGCGCCCCTGTTCACGGTCTTCTTCGCTCGGTTCGATATAGCTGTGGAGGATAGAGCGGCGTTCCTCGGCCGTCGCACCGAGCTCGCGCACCAGCGTGGAGTAGTTTGGCTCATGGCCGGTCTGCTCCTTGTACCAGGCCGCCCAATCGGGCTGATCGACCACTCCTTGTGCGAGAGCCACTCGACGCACCAGATCGAGGGTGATCTCCCAGCCGGTCGGAATTTCGGCGGCTCGCGATAGTCCCGATCCGATCAGAAGCGAGAATACGCCGCGGCCCTCGTAGAGCGAGAAGGCGACCTTAGTTAGTGGATCGGCAATGGTACTCTGTTCAACGGCTCCGCCGATGTCAGTATTCAAAGCGTCGCCCCCGACAAATCCATTACGAACATAAAGTGAACGTAGCAGCCTTGAGCCGACTCGGTCCAGCCGATAACCGTCCCAGGTCCCAGTTAGCGGCAACACTGAGACGGCGATATATGCTCGGCCAGTATCGCTACGAAGGTAGGGCGGAATGGGTCACCAGGCGGACCGTCCACGAGATGGGAGATGGCGCACGCCGCGCTAGATCACCCCACCCCCACCGTCCCCAGCGCAATCCCCATCGCCGCCCGCGCCGTCGCCTCGTCGCACACTAGCGCGCTCCCCAGCCCCGAACGCAGTACCGCGGCGATGGCGTGGGTTTTGGTGGCGCCGCCTGAGGCGAACACCACATTGGGCACCTTGCGCAAGGCTTCGAGCGGCAGGGCGATGGCGCGGCGGTTGATCGGGTGGTCGATGGGCTAGCCGGCGGCATCGACGAACTGCGCCATCACATCGCCCACTGCGCCCGCTGCCACAGCTCATCGATGCTGACGTCGCGCGGCAGGCCATGGCGCATCAGCAGCGAGCGCTCGGTCATGTCGCCGATGGTGAGGAGGATCAGGTCGTTGCGGCCATCAGATACCCCCTCAATGCCCCGGATGCACGGCATCGTTCAGGTACATGCAGGTCAGCATGGTGAACACATAGGCCTGGATCACCGCCATCAGCAGTTCCAGCGCCGTCAGCCCGACGGTCATCGCCAGCGGCGCGATGGTGGCGGCCATGCCGAGGGGGCCAAGGCTGCTGAGGTCGACGATGAAGCCGGCGAACACCTTTAGCGTGATGTGCCCGGCCAGCATCACCGCGAACAGGCGGACCGAATGGCTCACCGGGCGGGACAGGTAGGAGATGATCTCGATCGGCACGATCAGCGGCGCGAGATAGACCGGCACCCTGCTCGGCATGAAGATCTTGAGGAAGCTCACACCGTTGCGCCAGAGGCCGTAGATGGTGACCACGGCGAACGCCAGGAGACCCAGTGCCCCGGTGACGACGATCTGCGCCGTGACGGTGAAGGCGAACGGAAACATGCCGATCATGTTGGCGACGAGGATGAAGCTGAACAGCGAGAACACCAGCGGGAAGAACCGCATGCCGTCGCGGCCGATGGCGCCGACCACCAGGTTCTCGATCGCCTGATAGAGCAGCTCGGCAACCAGCTGCAGCCGCGCCGGCACCAGCCGCCGCCGGCGGCCGGCAAAGATCATGAAGCCGGCGCCGACAGCTACCGTCAGCAGCATGTAGGCGGCGGCGTTGGTGAGGCTCAGATCGACTGCGCCGAGCGGCGGCAGCGGGAAGATCGGGGTGACGACGAACTGGTGGACGGGATCGGCCATGATGGTCCTTGCTGGTTGTGAAATCAGGTGTCGAGCTGCCGGCCCACCCCATAGGCGGCGAGGCCGATGACGGAGGGCAGGAAAGCGGTGACGAGCGCCGCTGCCGGCACGTCGAGCGGCGCGGCAGCCGCGATGAGGCCGGCGAGCACGTAGCCGGCCAGGCAGCCGAGCAGCGCGCAGAGATTGGGAAGGGTGGTGGGCACGAACGCGCTCCTGTTCAGGAGGGGTCGTCCCCGAAAGCCCGATGCTCCGGCAGGTCGTCCTGTCGGCGGGTCATTGATTTCTCGTGCCCCCCACCGGGAGCGGCGGGGCCGAGCCTGACCAACGAGTGGCGCAGCTCGACCGCGCCGCCTCCTAGGTGACGAACAGCAGTACGCCGAACACGGCGAACAGGGTCAGGTGGAGCGTCCCCTGCAAGGCCGAGGCGCGCTGGCCGAGGAAGGTCAGCGTGGTGAGCCCGACGGTCAAAAGCAGCAGCACCGTCTCGCTCGGCGTCACCCCCATCACCACGGTCTTGCCGGTCACCAGCCCGACGATCAGCACCGCCGGCACGGTCAGGCCGACGGTCGAGACGAACGCCCCGAGGCAGAGGTTGATCGAGCGCTGCAGCTGGTTATCGAGCGCCGCCTTGATGGCGGTGATCGATTCCGGGGTGAAGACGATGATGGCGATCAGCACGCCGCCCAGCGCCAGCGGGGCACCGACCGCGGCGATGCCGAAATCGATCACCAGCGCCAGGTCGTGCGCGAGCAGCACGATGGGCAGCATCAGCGCCACCAGCAGCACCGAGTGGATCACGATGCCACCCCGATCGACTTTGGGCCGCTCGCTCGCCGGCGTGCCGCCATTGTCGAGGGGAATGGTCAGCGAACCGAGATCGGGCTGAATGAAATAGCGCCGATAGGCGCGGGTCTGCATCAAGAGGAACGCCGCATAGAGCACGATGGTGAGGAGCGCGAAGGCCACCGCCTGTGCCGGCAGGAAGGTGCCGTCGCCGCTGCTGAGCGTATTGGGGAGGACGAGGCCAATGCCGCCGAGCAGCAGGGTCATCGAGATATAGGCGAGGGCGCCCTGCGAATTGTATTCCTGCTCGCCGAAGCGCCGGCCGCCCAGCAGCAGGCAAATGCCCATCACCAGGTTGAGGATGATCATCATCACCGCAAAGATCGAGTCGCGGCCGATGGTGGGGTTTTCGCCGGGGCCGAGCAGCACCGCGGCAATCAGGATCACCTCGATCGAAACGATCGAGAGCGTCAGGATCAGCGTGCCATAGGGCTCGCCCAGCCGGTGCGCCAGGTAATCGGCCTCGTGCACCACGCCGAAGGCGGCAACGAGGATCGTGGCAAAGATCACGACGAAACAGATGACGGCGACCACCGGATCGATGGGCGCATGCAGCCAGGTTGGGCCGCCCAGCATGAACAGCAGCACCACGCCCCAGGCGATGGCGAGCTTGATCAGCGTACGCGGTGGCAGGTGGCGGCTGAGGGGGATGTTGGCGTCGGTGGACGGAGACATGGGTTTACACCTTCGGGGCCGTCCCCGATCGATAAACCCGCGCATCAAGGCCGTCCACGATGCGGCGCCGCGTTGACGCGGCAAGCGCTGTGTAGCGCGGGGAACGGACGCATTCAACCGGGGGGCCAGTTGGGCTACCAGCCCTGGGTCGAGCGGAACGCGGTGGGGCTGACGCCGCACAGGCGGCGGAAATCGCGGCTGAAGTGGTAGGGGTCGGGATAGCCGCAGCGGCGTCCCACTTCGGCGACACTGAGGGCGCCATCGGCCAGCAGCCGGCGCGCCCGGTTGATGCGTTCGCTGCGCAGCCAGTTGATCGGCGAAGCGCCGAAGCGCTGCCGGAAGCTGCGATGCAGCTGCGAGGGGCTGAGGGCAGCGAGCCGCGCCATATCCGGCACAGTCCAGGGCCAGTCGATATCGGTGCGGATCCGCTCCACCACGCCACCGAGCCGGCCACCGACGAGGTCGAAACCGGCAAGGCCCTGCCGCCGGGCGCGGCGGCCGAGGCCTTCGGCGATGATATCGCCCAGCGCCGCGGCGATGACGGCGGGGGACGTCGGCCCGGACAGGCGGACGGCATGGATGCCGCGCTCGAACATGGCGGTCACCTCGCTCGCCGGCGCGCCGGTGAACACCGGCTCGTCGGCGCAGCGCGCCACCTGGTAGGCCGCATCGAGGCTCGGCGCGATGGCGACGCCGATCCACAGGTAGCCCCAGCCCGAAGCGCCGGGCGC
>JAEUMC010000034.1 GCA_016793415.1 Devosia sp.
GGATTGGGCGGCGCTGGTCATCGCTGCGGGTCTCATGGCGCTCGCGCTGCTGGTGGCGTGGGACGCCTCACGGCTGGGCGCCGGCGGCGCCTACGCACGGATTGGCCCGCAGACCATCCCCTATGTGATCGCACTCTGCCTGGGCGGTCTCGCGGTCTGGACCGTCATCGCCGCCTACCGACACGATTTTCCCGAGCGTGAGCAGCAGGATCTTCCGCCGGTGCTGTGGATTGTCGGCGGTCTGATCGCACAGATGGCGCTGATCAAGTACGCCGGTTTCTCGATCGCTACCGGGATCCTGTTCGGCATGACTGCCCGGGCCTTCGGAGCTCGGCGGCTGTGGTTCAGCATCCCGCTCGGCGTCCTGCTGTCCGGTTTGGTCTGGCTGGTTTTTGCGCGCGCGCTGTCGCTCACCCTGCCCACTGGTCCTCTGGAGCTCGCTTTGGCAGGCGTGGTGGAGACGCTGGTGCAGGTCGTCACGCTGGTGGTTACCGGCATTCTCGGCTTCTTCAGGAGCTTCGCCTGATGGATACCTTCATGCTGCTCTGGCAGGGCCTCGCCGTTGCCGTGCAGCCGATCAATCTGCTCTACGCGCTGGTCGGCGTGACGCTCGGCACCGCCGTCGGCGTGCTGCCCGGCATCGGGCCGGCGACCACCGTGGCGCTGCTCTTGCCGGTCACCTACAAGCTCGATCCGGCCGGCTCGCTGATCATGTTTGCCGGCATCTATTACGGTGGCATGTATGGCGGCTCGACCACCTCGATCCTGCTCAACACGCCGGGCGAAAGCGCCTCGATCGTCACGGCGCTCGAGGGCAACAAGATGGCCAAGGCGGGGAGGGGCGGTCCCGCCCTCGCCACCGCTGCCATCGGCTCGTTCGTCGCTGGCCTGATCGCCACGATCGCGCTGGCTTTCCTCGCGCCGTGGGTGGTGAAGTTCGCGCTCGCCTTTGGTCCGCGCGAGTATTTTGCGCTGATGGTGCTGGCCTTTGTCACTGTGTCGGCGGCGTTCGGCGATTCCGCTTTGCGTGGGCTCACCTCGCTGTTCATCGGCCTGACGCTGGGGATCATCGGTATCGACCTGCAAACCGGGCAGGCGCGGTTGAGCTTCGGCGTTCCCGACCTGCTCGACGGCGTCGAGGTGACAACGCTGGCCGTCGCCATGTTCGCCATCGGCGAGACGCTGTTCGTCGCGGCGCAGGGCAAGCGGGCGCCGGAAACGGTTGAGCCGGTCCGCGGCTCGCTGTGGATGAGCGCCAGGGATTGGGCTCGGTCATGGAAGCCGTGGCTGCGTGGCACGGTGATCGGTTTCCCGATCGGCGCCATGCCGGCCGGCGGCGCCGAGATCGGCACGTTCTTCTCCTACGCGGCTGAAAAGAAGCTCTCCAAGCACCCCGAGGAGTTCGGCAACGGCGCCATCGAGGGTGTCGCCGGGCCCGAGGCTGCCAACAACGCTTCAGCTGCCGGCACGCTGGTGCCATTGCTGACGCTGGGGCTCCCCACCTCGGCGACCGCCGCGATCATGCTGGCGGGCTTCCAGCAATACGGCCTGCAGCCTGGGCCGCTGCTGTTCACCTCGAACCCGCAACTGGTCTGGGGGCTGATTGCGAGCCTGCTGATCGCCAACCTGATGCTGATCGTGCTCAACCTGCCGCTGATCGGGCTGTGGGTGAAGCTGCTGACCATCCCAAAACCCTGGCTCTATGCCGGCATCCTGCTGTTCGCGACGCTGGGCACCATCGGCGCCAACCCGTCGGTGTTCGAGTTGGGCATGCTGCTGGCCTTCGGCCTGCTCGGCTATGGCCTGCGGCTGTTCCACTTCCCGATCGCTCCGGTCGTGGTGGGGCTGATCCTCGGGCCGATGGCCGAACAGCAGCTTCGCCGCGCGCTCGCTATCTCGCAGGGCGATGTGCTGGTGCTGTTCACCTCGCCGATCTCGGCCACGCTGTTGGCGCTGGCGGCCCTGGCGCTGATCGTGCCCCTGATCCTGAGGGCACGCGGCAAGGGCGAGGTGTTGGCGGCCGTTGCCGCCGACAACGACTGACGCCTGCAACAGGCGCATGGCTTGCCTGCCTTCGGCACCACTGCCGAAGGCAGGCAAGCCTTCCCATTTAGGAGGGGCGAAAGGACCTCCAGATGACCCGCAAACCCAGCCTGTTCCACGACCTCTTCAGCATGTTCGGCGCTGCCAATGCGGCTGCTGCCGCGACGCACGAAAGCCGTACGCCCCGCGCGAGCGACCTCAAGACGCTCGGTATCGATCCCAGGCAGTACCACGCCATCAGCCGCTGATCCTGCGCGCCTCCCGGAAATGACGTTGCGCCGGCACCCGGTCCGGCGCAACGTGATGCTCTCTCGGCCGGCCGTGGGGAATAAGTCCTCCAGATCAATGCACTAGGCTTTGACGCCAGCCCGATCGCCGGTGTTTCTCGCCTCACCGAATCCTCGGTTCATTCCGATTTTTCTGCTGGGGCATAATGAACAAGCTTTTCACTGCGGCCGTTGCCGCCATTCTGCTGGGCACCGCGCCGGTGCTGGCGCAGACCACCGAGATCCTCAACGTCTCCTATGACATCTCGCGCGAGCTGTTCGACGCGGTGAACGCCAAGTTCGTGCCGTCCTACAAGGCTTCGGCCGGCGCCGACGTGAAGGTGAACCAGTCGCATGCGGGCTCGTCCAAGCAGGCCGGACTGATCCTCGAAGGGCTCGAGGCGGACGTGGTGACCTTCAACCAGGTGATCGACGTCGACACCCTCGCCAAGGGCGAGTTCGTCGCGGCGGACTGGAAGACGAAGTTCGAGAACAATGCCTCGCCGTTCTACTCGCTGCCGGCATTCCTGGTGCGCGAGGGCAACCCCAAGGGCATCAAGGACTGGGCCGATCTCGCGCGCGATGACGTCAAGATCATCTTCCCCAATCCCAAGACCTCGGGCAATGGCCGCTACACCTACCTCGCCGCCCGCGCCTGGGCGACTGAGGCGTTTGCCGGCGACGAGGCCAAGATCGAGGAATACTTGAAGAAGGTGTTTTCGAACGTTCCGGTGTTCGAGACCGGCGGTCGCGCCGCCACCACAACCTTCGTCGAGAACAAGATCGGCGACGTGCTGATCACCTTCGAAGCCGAAGTGCTGGGCACCATCAAGCAGCTTGGCGACGACCAGTATGACGCGGTCGTGCCGTCGGTGAGCCTGCTCGCCGAATTCCCGGTCGCGGTGGTCGACAAGGTGGTCGACAAGCGTGGCACCCGCGACATCGCCACGGCTTACCTCAGCTACCTCTATTCGCCCGAGGGCCAGGATATCGCCGGTGCGTTCTTCCACCGCGTGCACGAGGCAGCGGCGGTCGAGAAGTACAAGGCGCAGTTCCCCGAGGTCCGGCTTGTCACCGTCGAGGACGTGTTCGGGGGCTGGGATAAGGTCAAGGCCGACCACTTCGCCGAAGGCGGCCTGCTCGACAAGGTGTTCGTCAACCAGTAGGGCAGGGCGTTGACCAGTCTCGATGCGGCGCGGGAGACACCCCGCGCCGTTGCCTTTGGAACGTCGAGGGCGCGAAAGCCCGGTCGCAGGCACCTGCTGCCGGGCTTCGGGCTGACCTTCGGCATCACTGCGCTCTACCTCGTCCTGATCGTGGCCCTGCCGTTGGCGGCGATGCTGCTCAAGACCTTCAGTCTGGGCTGGCCCGAGTTCTGGCGCATCGTCTCGTCGCCGCGCGCCATCTCGGCCTACTGGATCACCTTCTCGTCGGCCGCCGCCGCCGCCGTGTTCAATGGCTTTTTCGGCTTGCTGCTGGCCTGGGTATTGGTGCGCTACGAGTTCCCCGGCAAACGCATCATCGACGGGCTGGTCGACCTGCCGTTCGCGTTGCCGACCGCTGTCGCCGGCCTGGCACTGGTGACGCTGTTCGGTCCAGCCGGCTGGTACGGACAACTCCTCGTGCCGCTCGGGGTCACCGTCACCCATGCGCAGCTCGGCATCATCGTCGCCATGGCCTTCACGTCGCTGCCCTTCGTGGTGCGCACGGTACAGCCGGTGCTCGAGGATATCCCCGAGGACGTGCAGGAGGCGGCACGGTTGCTCGGTGCGACGCCGTTCCAGGTGTTCTCCCGCGTCATCCTGCCGCTGATCCTGCCGGCTTTCACCACCGGTGTGGTGCTCTGCTTTGCCCGCGCCATCGGCGAGTTCGGGGCCGTGGTGTTCATTGCCGGGAACCTGCCGGGAATGACCGAGATCGTCTCGCTGCTGATCTTCATCCGGCTCGACGAGCACAATTACCCGGCCGCCGCGGCGCTCGCGACTGTGCTGCTCACTACGGCGTTCGTCACGCTCTTCCTCACCAACCTGCTTCAGGCCTGGCAGCTTCGCTATGCAGATAAATCCCGCTGACGCGTCGCTCCCGGCCGATCCCCGCCGCCCCAACTCGGCGGTGGCGTGGGGACTGATCGGGCTCGCCTACCTGATGGCCGGCGCGGTGCTGCTGGTGCCGCTGCTGCTGATCGTCGTCACCGGGTTTCGCGAGGGCGTCGGGGTCTATCTCGCCAACATCGTTGAGCCCGAAACGCTGCACGCCATCTTCCTCACAGTCCTGGCGGCGATCGTCGTGGTGCCGATCAATGTCGGCTTCGGCATCGCCGCTGCCTGGCTGGTGACGCGCTACGATTTCCGCGGCAAGCGCTTGCTGATCACCTTCATCGAGATCCCGTTCTCGGTCAGCCCGATCGTCGCCGGCGTCATCTACCTGTTCCTCTATGGCGGGCAGGGCCTGCTCGGGCCGTTGCTGGCCGAGTTCGACCTCAAGCTGATGTTCACGGTGTGGGCGATCTTCCTCGTCTCGCTGTTCGTCACCTCGCCATTCGTGGCGCGCGAACTGATCCCGCTGATGCAGCAGCAGGGCGGCGAGGACGAGGAGGCGGCTTTGTCGCTGGGCGCCAATGGCCGGCAGATCTTCTGGCACGTGACGCTGCCCAATATCCGCTGGGCGCTGCTCTACGGGGCGGTGCTCTGCAATGCCCGCGTCATCGGCGAGTTCGGCGCGGTATCGGTGGTCTCAGGCGCCATCCGCGGCCAGACCAACACGCTGCCGCTGCAGATCGAGCTGTTGTTCAACGATTTCAACGTCACGGGTGCCTTTGCAGCGGCGTCCACCCTGGCGCTGCTGGCGGTGCTGACCATCGTGCTCAAGTCGGTGCTGGAGCGGAAGACGGGGCATTGATGCGGCTACTACCACCACCGGTGCTTGCCGACCCCCACCCTTGATCCCTCCCCGCAAGGGGGAGGGAGACGCAAACCGATGGTGGTGTGAGGGTCGCCCTCCCCCTTGCGGGGAGGGGACAGGGGTGGGGGCAACACTCGCCAGCCTTGAGAGACAGCCTTGAGCTACCCCCAGCTGAGGGGGATCACGTCGACGATCTCACCGGGCGGGACGCCCGGCGAATCCTCGGGCACCACGATCAGGGCATCGGCCAGCGCCAGCGAGGTCGAATGGCTCGAGTCGGTTTCGAAGATCGGCTCGACCTGCATGAACCCGATTTCGTTGCGACTGAGGGTGGCGCGCATGAAGTGCCGGCGCGGGCCGTTCGGCGGCAGCCCGAGCAGTGTGGGAACCCCGATCCGGGGCCAGAATGGATCGACGTGGCCGGTCAGTGCCCGGAGCGCCGGCTTCAGAATCACCGTTGCAGTTACCAGCGCCGAGACCGGATTGCCCGGCAACCCGAACACCAGGGTC
>JAEUMC010000039.1 GCA_016793415.1 Devosia sp.
TCATCGCTTGACATGTTATATTTTTATAACATAATGGCTGGAAACACAAGGAAAAACATCGGCAAGGAGAAGCGTTATGGATGTGAAGCTGAAAGTATCGGGGCGCATCGCCAGACCGGTGCATGAGGTGTTCGAGGCGGTGGCCGATCCGGCAAAGCTCTCCGGCTATTTCACTACTGGCGGCGCAAAGGGCCGGCTTACCACCGGGGCGACCGTCACCTGGGACTTCGCCGATTTCCCCGGAGCCTTTCCGGTCCATGTGGTCGAAGTGGTGGATGACCAGCGGATCGTGCTGCGCTGGGGCGCGGTCGATGGGACGAGCGCCGACCCGAGCGGCGACACCACGGTGACGATGAGCTTTGAGGCGCTCGAGGATGGGCGGACGCTGGTGACCATCACCGAGGCCGGATGGACGGCAACCCAGCAGGCGCTCGATGCCTGCATCGGCAACACCGAAGGCTGGACCGGCATGCTGTGCGCGATGAAGGTCTATCTCGAGCACGGCCTCAACCTGCGCGAGGGTTTCTACAAGTAGCTAACGACCGCCCGGCAAGCCGAGCGGCGAATGTCAGAAAAAGTTTAGGAATCGGGCGCAGATTCGGCTCATGGCTACGCAACCGCACCATGATCCGCGCCCGCTGATCGACCCGATCCAACTGGAGCAGGCCGGCCGCGCGCTGCGCCAGTGGATCGACCGCCTGCTCGGGCATGTCGAGCCCCAGCCCAATACCGATATCGACTGGGAAGATGGCGAACCGCACCACGAGCAGCGCGACGGAACCTATCCGGGGCACTGAATGCTGGATTGGCTGCGCGACTTCCAGCAGTCGTTCCGCGAGCCGGTTTACGGATTCCTGGGCATATTCTGGCCGGTGCTCGCCGTCATGGCGCTGATCGGGCTCGGCTGGCTGTTCGGCAGCCTGTGGCGCCGGGCCGGGCGCAGTTCGAGCAGCGATGGTGGCGGGAGCGGCGACTTCTCTGTTGGCGATTCCGACGGCGGCGGCGACGGTGGTGGGGACTGATGGTCATCAGTGATGGCCGGGTGGCTCACCGCGACCCCCTCTCTTGCGAAAACTAAGGACTTAGCTGCGCTAAGCCCAAGTTTTCGCTTTCTCCCCCGCCAAGGGGGAGAGTCCCGACTGATACTGAGGCGCAAGTGGAGGGCACGATGGCTCGACCGCCTTCCACCGCTCGCGCCTCACTTGCCCTTGCCCATCGCCAAATACCGCGCTCGCTCGTCCGGGGCGTAGTGCTCGAGGGCGTTGCGCAGCATGATGCGCGGCATGTTCGCGGCGTGCCGGTCGAGGAAGGCATCGAGCGCCGGGCGATTGCCGTCGGCGGTGCGCAGCATCCAGCCGACGGCCTTCTGGACCAGTTCCTCCGGATCATCCAGCAGCAGCTCCGCAATGGCGAAGGCATCATCGAGCTGGCCGCGGCGGATGAACGAGAAGGTGGCGAGGGTGGCGGTGCGCCGCTCCCAGGGGTTTGCCGATTTCGCCAGCCGATAGAGCACGTCGCGCGGCCTATCGACCAGATGCGGGCCGATGACGTAATAGGCGGCGAGATCGACCAGGTCCCAGTTGTTGATGCGGTCGTGCCGGCGCAGGTAGAGTTCGAACAGCTCCTGTTTGCGTTCCGGCGTAGTTTTCTTTGCCTGGTACTGCTTGGCCATGATGCTCATGGCGGCGGCCCGAGCCTCGTGGATATCGGACTCCATCAGCCTTTCGATTTCGGAAGGCGGGGTCAGCAGGCACTGCTTGGCCAGCGCAAAGACGTGGCCCATGCGCACGCCGATGAAGGTATCGGCCGCGTCGTCCTCGAAATCGAAGTAGCGGTGATATTTCCGACGCTCCTCGTCCGACCGCATGTCCTGCAGCCGGGCGAGGATTGCTTCAGCAGTGAGATCCATCTCTGCCTCAGAAGGTCTGGCCCATCTGATCCATAACCTGCTCGAGCCCCATCTGCGAGTAGTCCATCATCTGCTTTGAGGTGGTGGTGTGCTCGGTGATGGTGACCTCGGTGACGTCGCCTTTGGGCGTCAGTGTCACCACGGTCGCCACATCGCGCGGGAACTCGGGAGGCATGCCGACGCTGGTCGGGTCGATCGGGTTGCCATCCTTGTCGGAGAGGTTCTGCACGTATTCGAGCCGCTGGTTGGGGATCACCTTGGTGTATTCCCAGCGCATCCACAGATCATGGCCTTCGGGCGAGCGCATCAGCACCACCGAGAAGCCGCCCTCGCGCACGTCCATGCGCGCTTCGGGGCTGCTCCAGGGGCGCGGACCCCACCATTTCATCACCTCGGCGTCCTCGGCGAAGGCGCGCCAGGCGCGTTCGGGCGAGGTCTTGAAGCTGCGGGTGACGGCGACGTCGTGGGTGACGAGTTCGGGCACGTCTGACACTCCCTTGGTTTCGGCACCGATGGCGGTGTAGGCACCGCGCCAGAAGTCACGGAACTCGTTGGAGGCGATGTAATACTGCACCGACTGGGTGAACATCAGGCCGATCAGCCCGGTGGTCGGATCATTGATCCAGGTGGTGCCATAGCCGCCGTTCCAGCCATAGCGGCCAGGGGTCGGCGAGATATCGTCGGGCGTATCGTAGGTCAGCACACCATAGCCCCAGCCGACCTTGTCGAAGAAGCCGGGGACGAACCCGGCGCCAGCCTTCTGCTCCGGCGTCAGCTGGTTGTGTGTGATCTTATCGACCGAGGCGGCGCTGATCAGGCGCGTGCCGCGATACTCGCCGCCGTTGAGCAGCATGCGGGCGAAGGCCAGGTAGTCGTCGAGGGTCGAGACCAGCCCGCCGGCAGCGGACGGAAAGCTCGGCGGCTTGCTCCAGATGCCCTCGACCGGATCCTCGAGAAACTGCTCGTTGGTGGCGAAGTTCACCGAAAACGCCGGCTGGAAGCGGTCGAGCTTTTCCGGCGGCACGAAGAAGCCGGTATCGACCATGCCGAGCGGGACGAAGATGCGGGTGGAAAAGAACTGCTCGAGCGGCATGCCCGAGGCACGGGCGATCAGCACGCCGGCGATGAGCGAGCCGGTATTGTACATCCAGGTCTCACCCGGCTGATGCATCAGCGGCAGCTCGGCAAATCTGGCGATCCACTCGTCGGGCGTCCATGGCGTCGCCGGAACCGGCGGGCCGTTGGTCAGCTGTCGGGCGTCGATCGCCTGCTGGATCGGCAGGGTCGGGTCGAACAGCACACCGAACCCCAGGGTAAAATCGAGCAGGTCGCTGACAAGGATCGGACGCGTCGCCGGCACCGTATCGGTGATCGGGCCTTTGACGTCTTTCAGCACCTGGCGGTCGGCGAGCTCGGGGAGCAGGCGATCGACAGGCTCGTCGAGGCGGAGCTTGCCTTCCTCGACCAGCATCATCACCGCCGTTGCGGTGACGGCTTTCGCCACCGAGGCGATGCGGAAGATGGTGTCGCGGCGCATCGGCACGCCACCCTCATAGGCGGTGTTGCCTGATGTATCGACGATCACCTCGTCACCCTTGGCCAGCAGCCAGACGGCGCCTGGCAGGTCGCCCCTGGCGATCGAGGCTTCGACCTTGCCCTTGAGCGCAGCAAGCGCGGCAGGATCGAAGGTCGGTTGCTGGGCGAGGGCAGGGAGAGCTGAGGTCAGCACCAGGGCGCTGACGGTGAGGAGGAAGGTTCGGCGACGCATTGGAAAGTCTCCGGGATTTCTGGCAAGCAGCTCCCGGCCGCGCGCCGGGTGGCGCACGGGGAAGGGGCTGGCGATGGGTAGGGGAGGGACCGGCTAGCGGCCGGCGTAGGCCTTCTCGATATCGGCCACGATGATCTTCTTCATCTGGAACATGGCCTGCATGGCGCGGCCGGCTCCGGCGCGGTCGCTGCCGGCGAGCGCCTGGGTCAGCTGCCGCGGGACGATCTGCCAGCTGAGGCCGTACTTGTCCTTCAGCCAGGCGCACTGGCTCTCCTCGCCGCCATCGGCGACCAGGGTATCCCACAGGTAATCGACCTCCTCCTGGCCGTCGCAGTCGACGGTGAAGGAGATCGCTTCGGTGAACTTGAACTGCGGGCCGCCGTTCAGCGCCATGAACTCCTGATCGCGCAGGCGGAACGTGATGGTGAGCACGCGACCATCCGGATAGCGGTCGACCTTGTGGATTTCGGCATCCTTGAACGTCTTCACGTAGAAATTGACCATCTCTTCGATGCGGTCGTCGATCCACAGGCAGGGCATGATCTTGGGCATTTCAGGTCTCCTTTGGGTTGAGTTCTCCCGATCCGTGAAGCGGAACGCTTCAGCGGCAGGGTGGTCGCAGGTGAACGTCAGTCTCTCCCGGGGGCAGAGGCCCCGGAGCGTCAGTAGGCGGGCATATCGGCCAGCAGCTCTTCGAGCCGCTTGAAGCCCATCTCCATGCCCTCGGCCATCGGAGTGGCCCTGGCGCCGTCACGCGCCTGCTGGTTGGCGTAGAGAATGGTCACCACCGAGGTGGTGATGCCGTTGGCTTCGGTGATCCGGTTGGTGACGATGGTCTGCCCGCCGGTCCAGTCCATGTCGTAGATCTCGTTGGTCTTGATCCAGTCCGGGCGGTTGATTTCCAGCACCTCGCCGGAAGAGCCCATCTCGAAACCGCTCGGCCCCTTGGTGACGAAGCGCCACTTGCCGCCGACGCGGGCATCGAACTCGCAGGTCACGAACACCCAGTCGGCGGGTCCGAGCCAGCGGCGGATCAGCGCCGGAACGGTCCAGCAGTCGAACACCAGGTCGGCCGGCGCCTTGAAGGTGCGGGTGACGGCGATCTCGCGGTCGGAGGGCAGGGTGATGGTCAAAGGCGGCTGCATGGGCGTCTCCTCTGGTCTTCTTGTGGTTCAGTTCTTCTTGTCGCCCTTGGGGGCGAAGCGCTGCAACTCGTCGAGCAGGGTGTCGAGGCGCTGGTAGCTCTGTTCCCAGAACTTGCGGTAATTCTCGAGCCAGCCCACCGCGTCGGCCAGGGGCAGGGCCTCGATCTTCACCGGGCGGCGCTGCGCATCCTTGCCGCGCGAGACGAGGCCGGCGTTCTCCAGCACCTTGATATGCTTGGAGATGGCCGGCTGGCTCATTTCGAACGGCGCCGCCAGCTCATTGACCGACGCATCGCCCTCGGCCAGCCGCGCGAGGATCGCCCGCCGGGTCGGATCGGCGAGGGCGGCGAAGGTGAGATCGAGCTGGTTCGGGTTCGGCTGCATTTCATAACCTGTTCGCTATATAACGAGATGGTTATGATTGATGTGGCGGGGGATGTCAAGCGGGGTGTTCGTGCGCATGCTGAAGCGCCGGCGCGGGCTGCCCCCCACCCTTGATCCCTCCCCGCAAGGGGGAGGGAGACGAAGACTGCGGTGTCGGTGTGAGGGGCTCCCTCCCCCTTGCGGGGAGGGGACAGGAGTGGGGGGGGCGGCTTGCGCCGGACGGGCGTCTGGCTCAGCCGCCCAGAATCTGCCGGATCCGCAGCTCCGCGATCCGCTCCACCTGCCGGCAGGCCGTGGCAAACTCGGTGTCCCGATCATTGGCGAGGCGCCGCGCGAACGCCGCCATGATCTGCGCCTTGGTGTTGTCGCGGACGGCGATGATGAACGGGAAGCCGAACTTTTCGACGTAAGCGGCGTTCATTTCGCCGAACTTTTCGCGCTCGGCATCGGTCAGCGCGTCGAGTCCGGCCGAGGCCTGCTCGGACTCCGATTCCGACGTCAGTCGCTTGGCCGCCGCGAGCTTGCCGGCGAGATCGGGGTGGGCGTTCAGCACGGCCAGCCGTTCGGCCGGCGAGGCGGCGCGGAACACCTGGCTCATCAGGGCATGCAGGCCCGTGGCAGTATCGTGCGCCGGGCCCATCTCGCGCTTGTGGGCACGCTCGGCCACCCATTCGGAGTGCTCGAACACATTGCCGAACAGCTGGGTGAAATCGTCGAGCGCCAGCTCCGACGGCACGATTTCCGGTTCCACATAAGGGTGGGTCTTCAGCCAGTGCTCGGCGATGTCGATCCGCTTGGCGATCCAGACCTTCTCCTTGCTCATGATGTAATCGACGAAGCGCTTCAGCCCGGCGAAGCGCCCGGGCATGCCGACCAGCCGGCAGTGCAGCCCCAGCGACATCATCTTGGGCGAGCCGGCCTGGCCCTCCTCATAGAGCACGTCGAAGCTGTCCTTGAGCATCTGGAAATACTCCTCGCCATTGGCGAAGCCCGATGCGGTGGTGAAACGCATGTCGTTGGTGGCGAGCGAGTAGGGGATGATCAGCTGCGGGCTGCCAAAATGCTCGCGGTAATAGGGCAGGTCGTCGTCATAGGTGTCGGAGACATAGGTGAAGCCGCCTTCCTCGCTGGCGAGGTCGACGGTGTTCACCGAAGTGCGGCCGCAATACCACCCGGTGGGACGGCTGCCGGTGACCTCGGTATGCATCTTGATGGCGGCGTGCAGGTCCTCACGCTCGTGCTCGATGTCGTAATCCCGATAGTCGATCCATTTGAGCCCATGGCTGGCGATTTCCCAGTCGGCATCGAGCATGGCTTTGACCTGCTCGGGCGAGCGCTGCAGCGCGGTAGCAACGCCATAGACGGTGACCGGCAGGTTCAGGCCGGTGAACAGCCGATGCAGCCGCCAGAAGCCGGCGCGGGCGCCGTATTCGTACATCGACTCGACGTTCCAGTGGCGCTTGCCGGGCCACGGCACGGCGCCGATCACATCGACCAGGAAGGCTTCCGAAGCGGCATCGCCATGCAGGATATTGTTCTCGCCGCCTTCCTCGTAATTGAGCACGAACTGCACCGCGACATGCGCGCCGCCGGGCCATTGCGCATCCGGCGGATTCGGGCCGTAGCCCACGAGGTTCCGGGGATAACGCATGGCAAGCACCTCTTGGTTGGTCCCTCGCTTTATCACGGGCGCCATGCCGCGATGCAAGGCCGGCAAAAGTGGACCAGTTGGTAAAAAACTGCCAGCGCCCCCCTTGGAACGGCGACGATTATGCTCAATAGTCGGGCAACTTGAGGTAATGCCTCAACGGCAAGCGGACGCCGTGGGGGCAATCCGGCGGGCAGGGCGAAGGGACTT
>JAEUMC010000044.1 GCA_016793415.1 Devosia sp.
GAGAATTTCCTCAGCTACTCCAACCTCACCAACGTCCTGGCGCGTTCGTCGTTCATCGGCATCATCGCCATCGGCGCGACCTTCGTCATCACCTCGGGCGGGCTCGACCTGTCGGTGGGGTCGATGGCGGCGGTGATCGCCGGCATCATGATCATCGTGATGAACTCGCTGATCCCCTCGATGGGCGTCACCTGGGGCGTCATCCTGATCGGTATGGCGGCGGGCCTCGTCATCGGTGGTGGGGCCGGCATCGGCAATGGCTTGATGATCACCCGCGGCCGGATCGAAGCGTTCATCGTGACGCTCGGCACCATGGGCATCTTCCGCTCGCTGGTCACCTTCCTTGCCGATGGCGGTACGCTGTCGCTCAACTTCCAGGTCGCCGACCTCTATCGCCCGGTCTACTACGACGGGCTGTTCGGCGTGCCGTGGCCGATCATCGTGTTTGCGCTTGTCGCCATCGGCGGCGAGATCGTCATGCGCCGCACCGCCTTCGGGCGCTATTGCGCGGCGATCGGTTCGAACGAGCAGGTGGCGCGCTACTCCTCGATCAATGTCGATAACGTGCGGCTGCTGACCTACATCCTGCAGGGCGTGCTGGTCGGCGTTGCGGTGCTGCTCTACGTGCCGCGGCTCGGTTCGGCCTCGAGCACCACGGGCGTCTTGTGGGAGCTCGAGGCGATCGCCGCGGTGATCATCGGCGGCACCACGCTCAAGGGCGGCTATGGCCGGATCTGGGGCACCGTGGTGGGCGTGGTGATCCTCGGGCTCATCGGCAACATCCTGAACCTGCAGAGCTTCATCAGCCCGTATCTCAACGGGGCGTTCCAGGGCGTCATCATCATTCTTGCCGTGCTGCTGCAGCGGGGTCGCCGCGCCAGCTAGGCACAACCGGTTTCACAACGCCCGCAAGGAGCGGGCACCAACGGGAGGACTACATGAAATTGCTGAAATCCCTCATGGGAGCGGCGGTGATCGCCGGCGCTCTCGGCGGCAGCGCTTTGGCCCAGGACAAGGTCACCATCGGCGTCTCGGTGCCGGCGGCCGACCACGGCTGGACCGGCGGCGTCAACTACTTCGCCCAGCAGGCGATCGAGCGGCTGAAGACCACCTATCCCAATGTCGACTTCGTCTTCGCTTCGGCGCCCGACGCGCCCAAGCAGATCGCCGATATCGAAGATATGGTGTCGACCCGCAACATCGACGCGCTGGTGATCCTGCCGGGCGATCCGGATGCGATGACCTCGGCGATCAAGCAGGTCAAGGATGCCGGCAAGTTCGTCACCGTGGTCGACCGGCAGTTGTCGATTAACGGCGTCGAGAACCTCTATGTCGCCGGCGACAATCCGGGGCTGGGCGCCAACTCGGCCGCTTACTTCAAACAGGCGCTGCCCGACGGCGGCAACATCGTGATCCTGCGCGGCCTGCCGATCCCGATCGACCAGCAGCGCTTCGATGCGTTCGTTGCCGGCATCGAGGGTACCAACATCAAGGTGCTGGACGACGAGTTCGCCAACTGGAACCGCGATGACGGCTTCAAGGTGATGCAGGACTTCCTGACCCGCTTCCCCGACATCAAGGCGGTGTGGGCGCAGGACGACGACATCGCGCTGGGCGCCATCGAGGCGATCAAGCAGGCCGGCCGCGAGAACGACATGTTCATCGTCGGCGGCGCCGGCATGCAGCAGATGCTGCAGCGCGTGGCGGCGGGCGACAAGCTGGTGCCGGTCGATGTCAGCTACAGCCCGGCGATGATTGCCACGGCGATCGAGCTCACCACCTCGCACTTCACCGGCGGCATCCAGGTGGCCGGCCGCTACATCCTCGACTCGACCCTGATCACCAAGGACAACGCCGCCGAGTTCCTCGACGCCGAAAGCCCGTTCTGATCGAATGGTTGTGATGTGTTGGAAAGAGGCGCTTCGGCGCCTCTTTTTTTGTCCGAAGGCGCCGAGGGTGCGCTGACCCAGGAGGGATTGTCCCTGCCGGGATAACCACACCAATGCGCCAGGAGGCCCGGAATTTCTGGTGCCACGTCCTTGGCCACAGCCCAGTTTGCGATCTCGTTCTGGCTGCCCGAGCCGCGGGCCGGCTCCGCCAGCCTGACTAACCCTTCTGCAATGCGCGTTGGAGGAGCGCGATCGAATAGAACTCGTACGAGGCTGCCTTGTCCGGGAAATCGATCAGATGGACGGTGAAGCGGCAGGGAACTCCGTTTTCGGGAAGGTTGTCGGCGAAGAAGGATGAGTACGCCTCGGCATAGGCTTTCCGCAGGCGATCCTGCTCAGCGGCGTATCCGGCGGGA
>JAEUMC010000055.1 GCA_016793415.1 Devosia sp.
GACGCCGCCGTCGCGGCGCGCTGGAACCCCGCCGACTTCGCCGAGCCGCTGCGCGCCGCCTGGTTCCGCTGCCAGTCGATCGAACGCATCGACATCAACGGCACTGCCGCGCTCGCCCACAAGCACGTCGACGGCCGGATCCTCCGCCAATCCGGCGACGCCATGGCCCTCGCCTGGCGCTCGGTGTTCCATTTACGGCGCGAGCGCGAGGCGTGGAAGATTGCCGGCTTCACCGGCTACCTGCCGCTGTAGTGCTTCAGTCGCCAGGCGTGCCTGGACAAAGCCACCGGGAGCGTTGTTGATGACGCCATGAGTGACGTGGATCCCACCGGCAGCGACTGGACCGACGCCGAGGTCGACCTAATCGTCGCCGATTACTTCGACATGCTGCGCCTTGAACGTGCTGGTGAGCCCTATGTGAAGGCTCATCGCAACGCGGCACTTCAGGAACTGACACGAAGGTCGCGCGGCTCCATCGAGTTCAAGCACCAGAATATCAGCGCCGTCCTCCTTAAGCTCGGCATGGACTGGATAACCGGCTACAAGCCGATGGCGAACTTCCAGGCCGGGTTGCTGGCGGGGGTCGAGCGCTACCTCGATGCGGTAGGGGACGCGGCCATTGTCGCGCTGCCCGCCGCTGAGGCAGGAATGGGCGAAGCGGGGTCGCTGTATCTTGAGCCGCCGCCGATCCTCGTGCCGCCCTCTGCCGATTCTCCCCTTCTGGCGCGGCTGGTCCGAAAGTTCGACCCCGCCGCAAGGGATGCCCGCAACCGCCAACTCGGTCGCGCCGGAGAGCATAAAGTGCTCGAGTTTGAGCGGTACCGGCTGCTTTCGGAAGACCGTTCCGATCTGGCGCGGAAGGTCAGATGGGTCGCGCAGGAGGACGGGGACGGCGCAGGTTACGACATCCTGTCCTTCGATTCCGTGGGACGCGAGCGGCTCCTTGAGGTCAAAACCACCTCCGGGCACCAGACCACGCCGTTCTATCTCAGCGAGAACGAGCGCCTCTTGTCGGAGGAGCGGCCCGATGCATTTCGGCTCGTGCGTCTGTACGGCTTCGGCCGCGACCCGCGGGCATTCGAACTCGTCCCGCCACTCGCCGCATCGGTCATGTTGCAACCGGCGAACTATCGGGCTGCGTTCGGATAATACACCAACACTGAGCGTAGGTTGCGAGGAGGCCTGGCGACGGCGCGCTCGCTAGTCAGAAATCCAGAGCCACCACTTCCAATCCCTCCCCAACCATGGTTTAAGCAACGCCATCCACAGGGGTGCTCCGTATTGCCGGGGCTGAGATGCGGCACGCCAAGTGCGCGGACCCTAAAGCTGATCTGGGTAATACCAGCGGAGCGAGGCGGGCGATGTTTTCTGGCGCACAGATTTCCCTTTATCCCATGGCCGACGATTTCGTCGGCGTCATCCTTTCGGCGCTCGGGGCGCTCGACCCCTATCGGGATCGGCTGCGCGTCGAGACCGACGATATCTCGACCCTCCTGGTCGGGCCGCCGGAGGTGCTGTTTCCGGCGATGCGCGATCTCTTCGTCGCGGCAGCGCAGAGCGGCCGGCATGTGACGTTCTCGGCCGCCATCTCACGCGGCTGTCCCGGCGAGCCCGACGAGGCCATCTGCAACACCAACGCGCTCGCCGGCCCGCTCGACCCGCTGGCCGACCGCCAGGCGGCCGCCCACGCGGCAGTCGCATCGGCAGCAGCAACCGGCCAATCCATAGCCGCGCAGTTCTCGCTCTATGTCATGGGCACCGGCCAGCACATGGACGAGATCTATGGCTGTATCGACTTCCTCAAAAGTTCGGGCGTGTTCGATCGCTCCAAGCACTTCTGCTCGGTACTGCGCGGCGATGCCGGCCCGGTGTTCGCGACGCTCGCCGAGGCCTTCTGCCGGTTCGGACCGCCCGAGGGGCACGTCACCATCGACCTGACCGTTTCCGCGAACAGCCCGACCGCCCGCTGAGGCGCGTCGGCTTTCCACCCGAGGTCATGTCGATGCCATTCATCCGCCCGGCCGCGGCACGCGCCGCAACCGCCTTCAGCCGTCTATGCCTTCCGCTGCTTTCGGTCGGCGGCCTGTTCGTCCTCTGGGAGGCCTATGCCCAGCTTTCGGGGATTCCGCCGACGACCCTGCCCGCGCCCTCTCGCGTGCTGACACAGGGCGCCCTGCAGTACCGGGCGCTGTGGGACAACACGCTTCCCACCCTTTATGCCACCCTGTTCGGCTTCGCCTGTTCGGTCTCGGCAGCCTTTGTCTTTTCAGTGCTGATCGACTTCTTCCGGCCGCTGCGGCGCGCCCTCTTGCCGATCTTTGTCATCAGCCAGACTCTCCCGATGATCGCCATCGCCCCGCTGGTGGTGCTGTGGTTCGGCTTCGGTCTCGCCCCCAAGATCATGCTGGTGGCGCTGGTCACCTTCTTTCCCATGCTGATCGCGCTGGTGCAGGGCTATGCCGCGACCGCCGATGAGATCGAGCAACTGGTGGCCTCGATGGGTGCGCCACGCTGGCGCGTCTTCCTCCTCGCCCGTCAGCCCTCGGCCCTGCCCTACTTCTTCGCCGGGCTCAGGATTTCCATCACCTATGCCGTGGTCGGCGCCATCTTCTCCGAGTATGCCGGCGCTGCCAAAGGGCTCGGCATCTACATCCTCAACGCCAAGAACAACTTTCGCCCCGACCTGGTACTGGCCGCGGTCATGGTCAGCGCCATCCTGACGCTGCTGCTGTTCGGCGCCACCGTGCTGATCCAGCGCCTGTCGATGCCCTGGACCCGCCTTGCCGGGAACCGCACGCCATGACCGCGGCGCGTCTCGAACTCAGCGGCCTCGCCAAGACCTTCGGCAATCTCCCGGTGCTGGGCGATCTCTCACTCTCGGTGGGCAGGGGCGAGTTCGTTGCCATTCTCGGCCCATCCGGCTCGGGCAAATCCACCATCTTCAAGCTGTTGACCGGCGCCCTCAGCCCCGATGCCGGCGCCATCCTCTTCGATGGAGTGCCGCTCAACGACCGCCGCCCGTTCGCCTTCATGCCCCAGCGCGATGCGCTGATGGAATGGCGACGTATCCTCGACAACACGACCCTGGGCCTCGAAGTGCAGGGCATCGGTCGCGCCGCGGCACGCCGGCGGGTGGCACCGCTCTTTGCCGAATTCGGCCTCGCCGGCTTCGAGCAGCACTACCCGGCCCAACTCTCCGGCGGCATGCGCCAGCGCGCGGCGCTGCTGCGTACTGTCGTGCAGGACAAGGACATGCTGCTGCTCGACGAGCCGTTCGGCGCGCTCGATGCCCTGACCCGCGCCGACATGCAACGCTGGCTCGAGACCATGTGGAGCCGGCATGGCTGGACCACCCTGCTCGTCACCCATGACGTGCGCGAAGCGGTGCTGCTGTCCGACCGCATCTATGTGCTGTCGGCCCGCCCTGGCCGCGTCATCGCCGAAGTTGCCGTACCGCTGCCCCGCCCCCGCCGCACCGGAGCAACGGTCGCCGCCATCGAGGCCGGCATTCTCGACCTGCTGCTCTCCACACCAACAGAAGGACCTGAACGATGAACCTACACCGCCTGGCGCTTGCCGCCGCCTGCCTCGTCGGCCTCGCCGCCAGCCCGGCCGGCGCGCAGCAGCACGTCACCATGGCCCTCGACTGGACCCCCAATACCAACCACATCGGGCTCTATGCGGCGCAGGCACTCGGCTATTATGCCGAGGCCGGGCTCGACGTCGAAATCCTGCCCTACACCGACACCTCCGCCGGCGCGCTGGTCGCCAATCATGTCGCCGATTTCGGCATTGTCGGTTCCATCAGCCTGATGACCCAACGCGCCGCCGGAGCCGACCTCGAGGCCGTCTATGCCGTCACCCAGACCGAGACCGGTCGGCTGGTGTTCAACGCCGACCGTGCCGACATCCAGCGCCCGAAGGATCTCGACGGCCTGACCTATGGCGGCTTCGGCAGCCAATGGGAAAATGCGTTGATCACCTCGATGATCCGTCAGGATGGCGGCGAGGGCAGGTACGAGACCGTGACGCTCGGCACCTCCGCCTATGAGGCGCTGGCCAATGGGGCGGTGGACTTCACGCTCGAAGTCTACACCTGGGAAGGGGTCAAGGCCGAACTCGACGGCAAGGCGCAGCGCGCCTTCCGCTATGCCGATTTCGGTGTGCCCGATCAGCACACCACGCTCATCGGCTCCAGCGCCGCGTACCTGAGCGCCAACCCGGAAACCGCCACCGCTTTCGTCACCGCCACCCAACGCGGCTACGCCTACGCCGCCGAGCATCCTGACGAAGCCGCCGACCTGCTCATTGCCGCCAACAGCGATGT
>JAEUMC010000075.1 GCA_016793415.1 Devosia sp.
TGAAGAAGTTCGGATCCTGGATCTGGTAGCCGAGCGTCACCGCCGCGATGATGATGGTCAGCACCGCGCCGGGCACGCCCACCGGGCTGCGGAACGGCCGCTCGATATTGGGCAGCTTGCGCCTCAGGATGATGAAGCTCACCGCCTGCGCGATGTAGCTCAGCATCGCGCCGAACACGGCCATGTTGAGCAGCACGGAGCCGATGATGTCGTCACCCAGCTGCGTCTCGCCCGGCCCACCGCCGCCATTGGCGAACCAGATCACCAGCATCACGCCCAGCCCCAGCACTGAGCCCGCGATCATCGCCAGATGCGGGGTCTTGTAGGTGGCGTGGGTTTCCGACAGCGCCGACGGAAAATAGCCCGCGCGGCTCAGCGAGTAGACCTGCCGGCCCTGGGCATAGAGGATGGTGTGGAACGAGGCGACGAGGCCGATCAGCGCCACGACGCCGAAGGCCGAAGCGGCCCAACCGACATCGGGGAACATGGCGCGGATGCCGTCGAGCGCCGGCTCCAGCGATGAGCCCAGCGCGAACGAGCCGACTCCCGCGATCGAAGGGTTGAGCAGCACCACGAGGAAGGCCGAGAGCGCCAGAGTGGCAAAGCCCAGCATGATGCCGCGCGGCATGTCGCGCTTGGGATCGACCGACTCTTCAGCTGCCAGCGGCACCTGCTCGATGGCGAGGAACAGCCAGACCGCGAAGGGCAGGGTGGCAAGCACGCCGCCGAAGCCCTTGGGGAACCACTCGCCGCCGCCTTCCGGCAGCTCCGAGCCATCGGGCGCAATGTTCAGCGCCCAGCGCGAGAAGTCGATATGCCCGAAGGCGCTGATATAGAAGAACGCCAAGCCTGCCAGCGAGATCAGCGTTACCGCCAGCGTCACCTTGTAGCTCAGCGCCACCCCGAAGATGTTGAGCGCCAGGAAGATCGCGTAGAACACGATCCATAACACTGGGTAGAGCGAGGTATCGAGCCCGGTTATCGAGCCGAAATAGGCCGATATGAACGTGCAGATCACGGCCGGCGTCAGCACGTATTCGACGTTCTCGAACAGGCCGGTGACGAAGCCGCCCCAGGGGCCCATCGAACTGCGGGCGAACGAGTATGCGGCGCCGGTATGCGGCAGTGCCGGGCTCATCTCGGCGATCGAGAACGTCAGCCCCAGATACATGATGGCGATGATGATGCCGGCCACCAGCATGCCGCCCCAGCCGCCGGTGGCAAAGCCGAAGTTCCAGCCCGAGAAGTGCCCCGAGATCACCGCGCCGACGCCAAGCGCCCACAGCGACCAGATGCCGGCATAGCGCTGCAGACCGCGCTTTTCGAAGTAGGTTTTGTCGCGGGTGGCGTATTTCACACCACCCGCCTGCGTGCCCGTGGCACTAGACGGAATGTCAGCCATCAAACCCTCCTGTGAACTGACCTGTTCTAGTCGGTGATGTAGCCGTTGCCCCGCCACGCGACCCAAGCGCGGCAGTGAGGCAGCGGGCCAGTCGGGTGGCCCACAGGCTCACCCCTTCTGGTTCGAGGATTTCGTTGTGCCGGATCTCGATCATCGTCGATTCGAGCCCGCGCCCGTCACCGTGATGTTCGAGGGTGTAAGTGACGCCGTTGAGCGCCGAATAGGGCTGGTTCCAGCCGATATCGAGGCTGGCTTCGTCGGCCGCCAGCGCCTCGCGCAGCGCCGCGGTAAATCGATCGTCCCGCCCGTGAATCAGTCCGATCGGCCACGGCCGCGGCACATCCTTATAGACTGGCGTGAACGAATGCACCGTCACCAGCACCGTCTCGATGCCGGCCGCCTTGCGCCGGTCCAGCACGTCCTGCAGCGCGGCGTGGAACGGGGTGTGATACGCGCCGATCCGTTCCGCCCGCTCATTGTCGCCGATCCCGTTATTGCCCGGGATGTCCGTTCGCTCCGACACCACGGGAATCAGGTCGGGCGCGTCATGGTCGCGGTTGCAGTCGATCACCAGCCGGCTGACGGTCGAGGTAACCAGCGGCGCGTCGAGCAGGTCGCTGAGTTGCAGCGCCACCGCCATCGCGCCGGGGTCCCAGGCAATGTGCATCAGCCGCTGATGCGGCGTCAGGCCGAGATCGCCGAAGCGTTCGGGAAATCGGTTCGAGGCGTGATCACAGGCCAGCACGAAGGGGGAGCGCCCTTCGGCATTGAACACCAGCACTGGCGGAATGACGCTTGCCTCTGGGCTCGCGCCGGCCTCGTGGCCCACCATACTGACCCCTGTAGGACGTGCCGGCCCCCAAGCCTTTCAGCCCCAAGCCTTCGCCCCTGCTGTTCGATCCGCGCGAGGCCCTCTCGAGCGGATCGTTAACAGGCAGTTGACGGGTTTTTGACCGTCTGGTCAATCCACCCGCTACATCTCGCTGTGGGACTTCATGAACGCCTGTGGCGCCACGACGATCTTGCCGTCGACCTCCCCGATCAGCTTGTCGTCCTTGCCCTCGTAATCGAGGCCATGGAGCACCGAACGGATGATCCCCAGCCGCCCGCGCTTCTTGTCGTTGTTGAACACGATCCGCCACGGCGCATGCTCGGTGTGGCTCGCCTCGAGCATGCGGTTGCGCGCCTTGGTGTAGTCGTCGAAACGCTTCAGCGCCTCGAGGTCGATGGGCGAGAGCTTCCACACTTTCAGTGGATCGTGCCGGCGGTCGTGGAAGCGCTTGAGCTGCATCTCGCGCCCGATGGTGAGCCAGAATTTGAACAGGTGGATGCCGTCCTTGACCAGCATCTTTTCGAAGTCCGGCACCTCGTCGAGAAAATGCTCGGTCTGTTCAGGCGTGCAGAACCCCATCACCGGCTCGACGCCCGCCCGGTTGTACCAGGAGCGGTCGAACAGCACCTGCTCGCCGGCCGCCGGCATCCAGTCGACATAGCGCTGGAAATACCACTGCGTGCGCTCCCGGTCCGACGGCTTGGGCAACGCCACCGCCATGTTGAAGCGGGGGTTGAGGTTCTCGAGGTAGCTGGCGATCGAGCCGCCCTTGCCGGCTGCGTCGCGCCCCTCGAACACGATCACGATCCGTTTGCCGGTCTTGGCCTGGTCGTGCTGCAGCAGCGCCAGTTGCCGCTGCACCTGCAGCATTTCAGTATCGTAGACATCCGAATCGAGCTTCTCGTCATAGGGAAAGCCCCCCGACTCCAATGCCTTATTCTTGATCGAACGGGGCAGCACCGGGTCTTCGAGGTCGAAGCCCTCCAATGCGTCGGACATGAACGAACTCCGTGGCCTGTCATGACGGTGTCACAACCGTGCTATGAACACCCCCATCTGGCAAGCCGGGGTGAATCGTCCCCTGGGCTCCAAGGAAGGTGCGATGGTGGACGAAGCGCAGCGCTCGGCGACGGGGAGTACCTGGCTCGATACGGTCAGGACCCGGCTCTATGGCCGGCTGTTGATGCTGCTCGCCATGGGCCTGGTGTTCATGACGTTGGCCGGGCTCAACCTGATTGATCCCTGGCTCGATATTCTCGCCTACGCCATCATCGTCGGCATCGCCGCGATCGTGCCTGAGACCAGCGAGTCCGCCTCCGGCGTCGCGCCCGGCGCCAGCACCACCGAGCTCGCCTTCGCCGATGCCGTGCGGCACTTTGCCGATGCGCTGCCGGACCCCTCGATCGTCATCGACCGCCGCAGTGTCATCGTGCACCTCAACGGCCACGCGGTGCGGCATTTCCCCGGTGTCGTCGCCGGCAGCCCGATCGCCTTCACCATGCGCTTTCCGCAACTGCTCGCCGCCATCGAGGCGGCGCGGCTGGGCGCCTCACAGACCATCGAGCTGCATCAGACCGTCCCAACCGAGACCTGGTACAAGG
>JAEUMC010000077.1 GCA_016793415.1 Devosia sp.
AGGATATTGCCGACAGCCGCCACCTCGAGAACTCGGTGGAGCGCGAAGTGGTCGATGCGCTGCAGACCGCGGTGCGCGCCGCATACCCGCGGCTCAGCCACCGCTACTATGCCATGAAGGCGAAGTGGTTCGGCAAGGCGCAGCTCAATGCCTGGGACCGTAACGCGCCGCTGCCGACCAGCGACGACCGCATCTACGACTGGCGGACCGCCAGGGACACGGTGATGGAAGCCTATGGCGCCTTTTCGCCGAAGCTCGCCGAGATCGCCGAGCCGTTCTTCACCAAGGGTTGGATCGACGCGCCGACCAAGGACGGCAAGTCGCCGGGCGCTTTTGCCCACCCGACGGTGCCGTCAGCGCACCCCTATCTGATGCTCAACTACCTCGGCAAATCACGCGACGTGATGACGCTGGCGCATGAACTGGGGCACGGCGTGCACCAGGTGCTGGCCGGTCCGCAGGGGGCGCTGATGGCGCCGACGCCGCTGACGCTGGCCGAAACCGCCTCGGTGTTCGGCGAGATGCTGACCTTCCGCTCGATGCTGAAAAACACCACCGATCCGACGCAGCGTTTCGCCATGCTGTCGAGCAAGGTGGAGGACATGCTCAACACCGTGGTGCGGCAGATCGCGTTCTATACCTTCGAGCGCGAGGTCCACACCCGGCGCAAAGAGGGCGAATTGACCACGGCCGATCTCAACCAGATCTGGCTCGATGTCGGCGCGGAGAGCCTGGGGCCGGCAATCAAGCTCAACGAAGGCTACGACATCTTCTGGGCCTATATCCCGCACTTCATCCACTCGCCGTTCTACGTCTATGCCTACGCCTTCGGCGATTGCCTGGTGAACTCGCTCTACGCCCAGTACGAAAAGTCGAGCGACGGGTTTGCCGAGCGCTACTTCGAGCTGCTGAAGGCCGGTGGCAGCAAACACCACTCCGAGCTGCTGGCGCCGTTCGGGCTCGATGCCCGCGATCCGGGCTTCTGGTCGCTGGGCCTGGGGATGATCGAGCGGCTGATCAACGAGCTGGAAGCGACGCAGCCAAGTCGATGAAGACGTTGTCGTCGCGACAACCACGCGTCTTCTGTGAAGACTCCGCGACTATCTTGCAACACTCGATAGATACTGTTGATCCCTTCGTGGTGTCCTGTTGACTCGTGTCAATTCAAAGGCATTTTGAAGGCGACAGAATTCGTGTGGGGTGGTTACGATGATTCGTGTTGTGCTCGGCGGGCTCTTGGCGGCCACCGCAATGGTATCTGTGGCCACGGCTGCAGATCTGATTGTTGAACAGGATGTGGCCGAAGCAGCGATCGCTGCGGCGCACGATTGGTCTGGTGGCTATGTCGGTGCGCATATCGGCTATGGCTGGGGCACGGCCGAGGCGGTCGACACCGACGCCGGCGGCGGGTTCTTTGACGAAGACACGGGTGAGACGTTCTCGGTGGATGCGTCGGGGTTCCTCGCGGGCTTGCAGGCCGGCGCCAACTGGCAGATGGATTCGATCGTCCTGGGCGTTGAAGGTCAGGTGGGTTTCCTTAGCGCCAGTGGCGAGAACTTCCTCGAGCCCGAGCCGGACAATTTCGGAACGCTTGATTTCGGTTGGTACGCCGACCTGACGGGTCGTCTCGGCTTCGCGGCGGACAGCGCTCTGTTCTACCTGAAGGGCGGTGTTGCAGCGGCGCGTGTCGAGACCACCTTTGGGGATCTCGTCGATGGTTCGCTTGATCCTGACACGGACAGCACGGGGTCCTTTGCCGGGACGAGGTTTGGCTGGACAGTCGGTGCCGGTATCGAAATGGCGCTGGATGATAACTGGTCGGTGAAAGCTGAGTACCAGTATTACGACCTGGGCACAGAGGAGCTCGTCGACATTCAGGGCGATACGGCGGATGTGTCGTTTACTGCACAGACCGTCAAGGTGGGTCTTAACTACGGCTTCTGAGACCTGAGGTCTCGATTGTGGAAAGGGCCCGCTCTCGGCGGGCCCTTTGTCATTTGTGAACGTAGCGCGATGCGGGGCACGTTCTGCTGATGCGCTTGGCTCAGCACGATCCGATTGCGCCCAGTCACAAGAACTCGAATGCCGGAATTCTGCCGGTAGTCCCCCTGGATGCTGGAGATCGACGGCCTCGAAGCACTGTCGGTTGGACAGCCAAAGCCGGTCTTGAGGCACGTTGGCCGATGACTTTTCGATAGAGGGCTTCGCCATGCCGACCAAACGCCTGGACTGCCGACCTCAAGGCTGGCTCCGCCGATCAGCCGATCGCGCGCCCTTGGGATGGTTTGACCGTCTCGTTTGGACCGTTGCGCGACAGCGATCCTGGTGGGCGCATCAACGTTCGGTCATGTCATCGGGTATGGTTTTCATACGTCGCTCCGGCATCGGCAATTGGTCCAGCGTGGCGAACCGCCGCGCTGTGCTTGTGCGGCACACCCTTGCGAAGTATGAGAAGCTGAGTGGGGCGGTCTGATCTTCGGCGTTCGCGCGGCCAGCGCGGCGTGATGGTCCGGGGATCGGCGTCCCGAAGACGATCAATGGACTGAGGACCTGATGGCCAAGAAACCCGCCGCTGCTGCGACCCACGACCTGCCGCCCGCCATGGACTACGAACAGCACGAGGCGACTTATGCCGGCTTCATCACGTTCGTGAAGTGGGGCATCGTCTCGATGGTGTTCGTGGTGCTGTCGCTCTACGCCTTCATCGAGGCGCACCAGCCGATCATCGGGGCGTTGCTGCTGCTGGCCATTCCAGTGCTCATCGTCGGTGTGATGGTGATGGGATCCCGCCGCAGCTGACGGCGGGATTTTTCTATCCGGTGACCGACACGGTCGGCGACTGACGCTCTGGAGACTTCCATGAAGATTGCAGTGTTGCGGGAACGCGCCGAGGGGGAGACGCGTGTCGCGGCGACGCCCGAGACGGTCACCAAGCTGATCGGGCTGGGCGCCGATGTCGCCATCGAAGCGGGGGCCGGCGAGCTGGCCCGCTTCCCCGACGCCGACTATGAGAAGGCGGGCGCCAGCGTCGGCTCGGCCGCCGCGGCCATCAAGGGCGCCGATATCGTCTTGACGGTGCGCCGTCCTGCTGCCGGCAGCCTTGCCGGCGTTGCCGCCGGTGCGCTGGTGATCGGCGCCATGGACCCCTATGGCAACGAAGGCGAGATCGCCGCACTCGCCAAGGCCGGCGTCACCGCCGTTGCCATGGAATTCATGCCGCGCATCACCCGCGCCCAGGTGATGGATATTCTCTCGAGCCAGGCCAACCTCGCCGGCTACCAGGCGGTGATCGACGCGGCCGGTGCGTTCGACCGGGCCATGCCGATGATGATGACCGCCGCGGGCACCGTGCGGCCGGCCAAGGTGTTCGTCATGGGGGCCGGCGTCGCCGGGCTGCAGGCCATCGCCACCGCCAAACGGCTGGGCGCCGTGGTCACCGCCACCGACGTGCGTGCCGCCGCCGGCGAGCAGGTGGAATCGCTCGGCGCCAAGTTCATCATGACCGACGCGCTGAAGGATGCCTCGGGTAGCGGCGGTTATGCGCGCGAGTTGACCAAGGACGAGCAGGCGGCGCAGGCCGAGCTGGTCGCCGGCCACATTGCCAAGCAGGATATCGTCATCACCACGGCCCTGATCCCCGGGCGTCCGGCGCCCAAGCTGGTGTCCAAGGCCATGGTCGAGTCCATGGCGCCGGGCTCGGTGCTGGTGGATCTTGCGGCCGAGCGGGGCGGCAATATCGAGCTGACCCAGCCGGGCAAGACCATCACCACCGCCAATGGCGCGACGATCATCGGCTTCACCAATGTCGCCGGCCGGCTCGCCACCTCGGCCAGCCAGCTCTATGCGCGCAACCTGGTTTCCTTCCTCGAGACGCTGATCGACAAGAAGGAGAAGGTGCTGGCGGTGAACTGGGACGATGAGCTGGTGAAAGCCACGGTGCTCACCCGCGACGGCGCCATCGTCCACCCCAACATCAAGCTCGAAGCGGCTCCGGCCGCGGCCAAACCCGCTCCGAGCAAGGCTGCTGCGCCGGCCAAGACCGCTGCACCGAAGAAGGCTGCGCCGCCCAAGGCTGAGGCCGCGCCGGCTGCACCCGCCAAGGCTGCCGCGGTGGCCAAGGCTGTCGGCGGCAAGGTGAAGAAGGCGGCGCCGGTCGTCGCGCCGATCGCCAAGGCAGCGGCTCCGGCGGCCAAGGCTGCCGCACCCGGGAAGGCTGCGGCCGATAAGGCGCCCGCACCCGCTGCCAAAGCTCCTGCCGCCAAGGCGGCCAAGCCCGTAGCCGCGAAACCTTCGACCGCCAAGGGGAAGAAGTAAATGGAACAGACCGCCGAGCACACTGCGGATGCCATCACCGCGGCGGTCAGCGCTGCCACCGGTGGCGCCATCGACCCGTTCGTCTTCCGCCTGTCGATCTTCGTCCTCGCCATCGCGGTGGGCTACTACGTGGTGTGGAGCGTCACGCCGGCGCTGCATACGCCGCTGATGAGCGTTACCAACGCCATCTCGTCGGTGATCGTGGTCGGCGCGCTGCTGGCGGTGGGCGTGCCGCTCGCTGCCGACAGCAACTGGGTCAGTAAGCTGTTCGGCTTCCTCGCCCTGGTGCTCGCCAGCGTCAACATCTTCGGCGGCTTCCTTGTCACCCAGCGCATGCTGGCGATGTACAAGAAGAAGGAAGCGCCGGCCGGCAAGACGGGGAAACACTGATGTTCAAGCGCCTGTTTGCCGCCGCGGCGGTTGTTGCCGCCCTCGCTACGCCGGTCCTTGCGGCCGAGTTCACCGCCGAACAGCTCGAGGGCCTCGCGGCCCGGATCGAGAGCTTCGATGCGGCGATGAAGGCAAGCGACATGTCCCAGGTGATGGACGTCGTGCCGCCCAAGGTGCTCGACAAGATCGCCGCCAATTTCAACGTCACCACCGAGCAGCTGATCGAAGCGACGCAGCAGCAGATGGATCAGGTGATGAAGGACGTCGAGATCGTCTCCTTCGGCATGGACCTCGAGGCGGCCGAGTTTCTCGAGACCGCCGACGGGACGCCCTACGCGCTGATTCCGACCGAAACCGTGATGGACATGGGCGAGGCCGGCGGCAAGCTGAAGGCCAGCTCGTCGACGCTCGGGCTGTTCGATGAAGAGACCTGGTACCTGGTGCGCGTCGAGGATGCGCAGCAGGTTGCGATCCTCAAGGAAGTCTATCCCGCCTTTGCCGATGTGGAGTTCCCCACCGGCAGCATGGAGCCCGTCACGGAATGATCGACGCCAGTTTCGCCGCCGTTCTCTATCTCGTCTCGGGCGTGCTGTTCATCCTGGCGCTGCGCGGGCTGTCGAGCCCGGCCTCGTCGCGGCAGGGCAACACCTTCGGCATGGTCGGCATGGCCATCGCCATCGTCACGACGCTGCTCGTGGCGGGCGTTTCCGATTGGCTGAGCTGGGTGCTGATCATCGGTGGCCTCGCCATCGGCGGCGGTATCGGCGCGGTGCTGGCGCGCAAGGTCAAGATGACCGACATGCCGCAACTGGTCGCCGCGTTCCACTCGCTGGTCGGCCTCGCAGCGGTCTTTGCGGCGGCCGCCGCGCTCTATGCGCCGGAAGCCTTCGGTATCGGCACGGTGGGGCATATCCATGCCCAGGCGCTGATCGAAATGAGCCTCGGCGTCGCCATCGGCGCCTTCACCTTCACCGGTTCGGTGATCGCCTTTGCCAAGCTCAACGGCAACATGAGCGGTAAGCCGATCATCCTGCCGTTCCGTCACGCCATTCACATCGCGCTCGGCCTGTTGCTGCTGGTGCTGATCTGGGCCTTTGCGGTGACCGTCGATCCCTTGTGGTTCTGGGCCATTACCGTGGTGGCGCTGGTGCTGGGCGGGCTGATGATCATCCCGATCGGCGGCGCCGACATGCCGGTGGTCGTCTCGATGCTCAACTCCTACTCGGGCTGGGCGGCGGCGGGGATCGGCTTCACGCTGGGTAACACGGCGCTGATCATCACCGGCGCGCTGGTGGGGTCCTCCGGCGCCATCCTCAGCTACATCATGTGCAAGGCGATGAATCGCAGCTTCATCTCGGTGATCCTGGGCGGCTTCGGCGGCGACAGCGCCGCAGCCGGCTCGGGTGAGGAGGAGACGCGACCGGTCAAGCAGGGCTCGTCCGACGACGCCGCCTTCATGATGAAGAACGCCGGCAAGGTGATCATTGTCCCCGGCTACGGCATGGCCGTGGCGCAGGCGCAGCATGCGCTGCGCGAAATGGCGGACCTGTTGAAGGCCGAGGGTGTCGAGGTGAAGTACGCCATCCACCCGGTCGCCGGCCGCATGCCGGGCCACATGAACGTGCTGCTGGCGGAAGCGAACGTG
>JAEUMC010000159.1 GCA_016793415.1 Devosia sp.
TTCGAGCCCGACCTCCCCGACTGGTTGCCAGCGGAGGTCGAGCTCGAGAGGCATGCTACAGCGTCTTGGCGAACACGGCCGTCATGTCGGCCATGCGGTTCGAGAAGCCCCACTCGTTGTCATACCAGCCCATGACGGTGACGAAGTTGCCCTGGATCACCTTGGTCTGGTCGAGGAGGATGGTGGCCGAGTGCGGATCGTGGTTCAGGTCGCTCGAAACCAGCGGGTGGGTGGTATAGGTCATCACCCCCTTGAGCGGGCCGTCGGCAGCTGCGATCAGCGCGTCGTTGATTTCCTGCGGCGTGGTGTTGCGGCCGGCGACGAAGTTGAGGTCGACCAGCGACACGTTCGGCGTCGGCACGCGGATCGAGATGCCGTCCAGCTTGCCCTTCAGTTCGGGCAGCACCAGGCCGATCGCCTTGGCGGCGCCGGTCGAGGTCGGGATCTGGCTCAGCGCCGCGGCGCGGCCGCGGTAGAGATCCTTGTGCATGGTGTCGAGGGTCGGCTGATCACCGGTATAGGAGTGGATGGTGGTCATCATCCCCTTCTCGATGCCGACCAGGTCGTTCATCACCTTGGCCATCGGAGCAAGGCAGTTGGTGGTGCACGAGCCGTTCGAGATCACCACGTGCTCCTTGCCGAGCAGGGCGTGGTTGATGCCGTAGACGACGGTGAGGTCGGCGCCTTCGGCCGGGGCCGAAACGATCACCTTCTTGGCGCCGGCGGTGAGGTGCGCGGCAGCCTTGTCGCGGCTGGTGAAGATACCGGTGCACTCGAGCACGATATCGACACCGAGCTCCTTGTGCGGCAGCTGCGAGGGATCCTTGACCGCGGTGACCTTGAAGGTCTGGTTGCCGGCGGTGATCACATCGCCTTCGACTTTCACGTCAAAGGGGAAGCGGCCATGCACGCTGTCATAGCGCAGCAGGTGGGCGTTGGTTTCGACCGGACCGAGATCGTTGACGGCGACGACCTGGATGTCGTTGCGGCCGCTTTCGACGATGGCGCGCAGGATGTTGCGACCGATGCGGCCAAAGCCATTGATTGCGACGCGTACAGCCATGATGGCTCCTTCAGGGACTTCTAGGGAGGAGAGAAGAAGAGCGCGGTTCTTACAACTGCGCCATGACGGCTTCAACTATGGCTTTCGCCGTAATGCCAAAGTGCTCATAGAGCTGCTCGGCCGGAGCGCTGGCGCCGAACGAATGCATGCCGATGAAGCGGCCCTTGTCGCCCAGGAGTTTCAGCCAGCTCATCTCGATGCCGGCTTCGATCGCCACCTTGGCCTTTGGCTTGCCGATCACGCTGTCGCGGTATTCCTGCGACTGGGCGTAGAACAGCTCCTGGCTCGGCACCGACACCACCTTGGCGCTGATGCCCTGGGCCTTGAGCAGCTCGAGGCTCGCGACGGCGATGGCGACTTCCGAACCGGTGGCGAAGATCACCGCGTCGGCGTTCTTGTCGCCGGCGATGACGTAGGCGCCCTTGGCCGAGGGGTTGCCGGCGACGGTCTCGGTGCGCAGCGCCGGCAGGTTCTGGCGGCTCAGCGCCAGGATCGAGGGCTTCTCGGCCTCGATGGCGAGCTGCCAGCATTCGAGCGTTTCGACCGCATCGGCCGGACGGAACACCAGGAGGCCCGGGATGGCGCGCAGGGTCGAGAGGTGCTCGACCGGCTGGTGGGTCGGCCCGTCTTCGCCCAGCCCGATCGAGTCGTGGGTCATCACATAGATGACCTTCTGCTCCATGATGGCCGAGAGGCGGATGGCCGGGCGGGCATAGTCGGTGAACACCAGGAACGTGCCGCCATAGGGGATCAGGCCCTTGTGCAGCGCGATGCCGTTCATCGCTGCCGCCATCTCATGCTCGCGGATGCCGTAGCGCATGTAGCGGCCGGCGCGATCCGTGGCGGTGAAGGGCAGGGTCTCGGGGGTGTTGGTGAGGTTTGAACCGGTGAGGTCGGCGGAACCGCCGATGGTCTCGGGCAGCACCTTGTTGATCACTTCGAGCGCCATCTGGCTCGACTTGCGCGTCGCGACCTTCGGCTTGTCGGCAACGAGCTTGGCCTTGAACGCCTCGATGGTCTCGTTCCAGTTGGCCGGCAGCCGGCCAGCGATGCGGCGCTCGAACTCGGCGCGCAACTCCGGCTTGGCGGCGGCGAGGCGGCCTTCCCAGTCGCCGCGAGCGTTCTCGGAGCGGGTGCCGGCGGCGCGCCAGGCGTTGAGGGTGTGGCTCGGGATCTCGAAGGCCGGGTAGTCGATACCCAGCTGCTGCTTGGCGCCGGCCAGTTCGGCCGCGCCGAGCGGCGAACCGTGGACGCCGTGCGAGTCTGCCTTGGTCGGTGCGCCGAAGCCGATGATGGTCTTGGCGGCGATCAGGGTCGGCTTGTCCTTGGACTTCTTGGCCTCCAGCAAGGCCTTTTCGACCTGAGCCTGGTCGAGCCCGTCGATCTCGATGGTGTTCCAGCCGCAGGCCTTGAAGCGGGCGATCTGGTCGGTCGAGTCGGCGTTGGAAACGCGGCCGTCGATGGTGATGTTGTTGTTGTCCCAGATCACCACCAGCTTGTTGAGCTTCAGGTGTCCGGCGAGCGAGATCGCCTCCTGGCTCACGCCTTCCATCAGGCAGCCGTCACCGGCGATCACCCAGGTGTAGTGGTCGACCAGATCGGAGCCGAACTCGGCGGCGAGCTTGGCCTCAGCGATGGCAAAGCCGACCGAGTTGGCGATGCCCTGGCCGAGCGGGCCGGTGGTGGTCTCGATGCCCGGGGCGAAATGGTATTCCGGGTGGCCGGCGGTCTTGGAACCAAGCTGGCGGAACTGCTTGAGCTGGTCGATCGTCATGTCCTCGTAGCCGAGGAGGTAGAGCGAGGCGTAGAGCAGCATCGAGCCGTGGCCGGCCGACAGGATGAAGCGATCGCGATCAGCCCACCAGGGGTTCTTGGGATCGAACTTCATCACCTTGGTGAACAGCACCGTGGCGATATCGGCCACGCCCATGGGCAGGCCGGGGTGACCGGAATTGGCTTTCTCCACCGCATCCATGGCGAGGGAACGGATGGCGTTGGCCATCTCATTGGCTTGGGCGGAGTTGGTCATCAGAGTGCTCTCGGCTAAGGGACAGAAGCCCGGAAATCCGGGCGCCTCGAACCCTCCTGCCGAGGCGGGTTGACGCTTAGCAGGTTCCTTTGACCTGTCAATGTCGCCTCCCGGAGGGGGGCGTTGCCATGCTGCGCCAGCTTTGCGCTATAGTGCCAAGTGGAATCGCTCTTTTTCCGCGACGGGGGTCGGGATGGCCGAGCAGCACGCCGAGGATGGATACGAAGCCGCCGCCAGCCGGCTCGACAAGGCATTCGCACGGCTGGAAGCCAGCGTCCGCAGCCTCAATGGCCGGGTGCGGGCGCATAGCCGCATCGAGTCCGACACGCAGAAGCTGGTGAGCGAGCGGCAACGGCTGGCACAGGAGCTCGACAAGGTCAGCGCCAAGGCAAAGCGCCTCGATGACAGCTCGGCCGAAGTGGCGCGGCGGCTCGTCGTCGCCATGGAGTCGGTACGTGAAGTGCTGGCTCAAGACGGCTCGAAGTAGGGAGCGCTAACATGCCCGAGGTCAATGTCGACATCAATGGCCGCAAGTATCGCATGGCCTGTGAAGAAGGCCAGGAGCAGCACCTGCTTGGGCTTGCCGACCGCTTCAACCAGCATATCGACCAGTTCAAGGGTACGTTCGGCGAGATCGGCGACAACCGGCTGACGGTAATGGCGGGGATCGCGGTGCTCGATGAACTGGCCGAGGCCGAACGCCGCATCGCCGAGCTGAAGCAGGATGTCGCCAACCTCACCCAGGTCGGCGAGGCGCTGACCCATGAAGCCGAGGACCTGGAACGCAAGTTCGCCAAGCGGCTCAACGAAGCGGCGCGCAAGATCGAGGCGATCTCGAGCGCCATCGACGAGACCGGCGCGGCGGCGGGAAACTAGTTCTTTCTGACGATGCAGGAGCCGCCGGCGGCCTGCAGCTTGGCGCACAAGGCGTCGGCATCGGCGCGATTGTCACGGCCGATCATGGCGTAGTGCCTGAGCCGCGGGCCGAAGTTCGGATTGCGGGCCATCAGCAGCATCAGCTTTTCGCTGCCCAGCACCTTGGGGTAGCTCGCCTGCACCCGCTCGAAGCGGCGGATAACCACGCCCTGGGAAAAG
>JAEUMC010000218.1 GCA_016793415.1 Devosia sp.
GGGCGATGGTCTTGACCGGCTCACCCTCCCGCTGCGCCGCCCGCAGGAAGTGACTGACCAGATCGGCAATGTCGTCGATGCGCTCGCGCAGCGGCGGCAGGCGGATCGGAACGACATTCAAGCGATAGTACAGGTCCTCGCGGAAGAGGCCCTGCCGGATCATCTGGCCGAGGTCACGGTGCGTTGCCGCCACGATGCGGACGTTCGACTTGATCGGCGTGCGCCCCCCGACCATCGTGTATTCGCCCTCCTGCAGCACGCGCAGCAGCCGGGTCTGGGCATCCATCGGCATGTCGCCGATCTCGTCGAGGAAGAGCGTGCCGCCCTCGGCCTGCTCGAAGCGTCCGGACGAGCGCGCGGTGGCGCCGGTGAAGGCGCCCTTCTCATGGCCGAACAGTTCGGCTTCGATCAGGTCGCGCGGAATGGCCGCCATGTTAATGGCGACGAACGGTCCGTTGCGGCGTTTGCCGAAGTCGTGGAGGGCCCGGGCGACCAGTTCCTTGCCGGTGCCGCTCTCGCCGGTGATCATCACCGTGAGGTCGGTCTGCATCAGCCGCGCCAGGGCGCGGTAGATGTCCTGCATGGCCGGAGAACGGCCGACGAGCGGCATGGTCTCGCCCGGCTCGTCCGCCTTCTTCTCGGCCGCAGTGGCCTTCTTGGCGTCAGCCAGCGCGCGTCCGACCACCGACAGGACCTCGGTGATGTCGAAGGGTTTGGGCAGATACTCATAGGCGCCGACTTCGTTGGCGCGGATCGCCGTCATGAAGGTGTTCTGCGCGCTCATCACCACCATCGGCAGGTCGGGACGCAGCTTCTTGATCTTGGGCATGATGTCGAAGGCGTTGCCATCGGGCATCGCGACATCGGTAATCAGCAGGTCCCCCTCCCCGCGGCTCACCCAGTTCCACATGGTCGAAAGGTTGCCGGTGGGGCGCACCTCGTAGCCGGCCCGGGTCAGCGCCTGGTTGAGCACCATGCGGATCGCGGCATCGTCGTCGGCGAGCAGGATAGTATGGCTCATTCGGCCGGAACCTCTTCGGGGACAGTCTCAGTCACGGCGGTTTTCGCGGCGACCGGCAGCAGGATACGGAAACGGGTGCGGCCCGGGCGGCTGTCCATGTCGACGACCCCGCCATGGTCGCCGATGATCTTGGCCACCAGTGCGAGGCCGAGACCGGAACCGTTGGCCTGGGTGGTGACGAACGGATCGAACAGGATCGGCACCAGGTCAGGCGGCACGCCCGGGCCGTTATCCTCGATGACGATCTCCAGCGGCAGCGAGATGCGCTCGGACACACCCTGGACGGAAATGCGGATGCCGGGCCGGAACGCCGTCGAGAACCTGATCTCGGCTTTCGGTGTCCGTTCAAGGGCTTCCGCGGCATTCTTCACCAAATTCAGGAACACCTGGATGAGCTGGTCGCGGTTGCCGCCGACTGGCGGCAGCGACGGATCATACTCCTCGTGGAAGCTGATGCCCTTGGCGACGCCGTTCTTGGCGAGCAGCTTCACCCGGTCGAGGATGACGTGGATGTTGATCGGCTCGCGTTCGATCGGACGGTCGTCACCGAACACTTCGACGCGGTCGATCAGGTCGACGATGCGGTCGACCTCGTCGCGCACCAGCCGCGCCAGCGGCAGCTCGTCGGCGGTGACGCTCTGCTCGAGCAGTTGTGCGGCGCCACGGATGCCGGAGAGCGGGTTCTTGATCTCATGCGCCAGCATCGAGGCGAGTCCGGTCACCGAGCGCGCCGCGCCGCGGCTGACCAGTTGCCGGTCGATCTTGTCGGCCATGGTGCGCTCCTGGAACAAGAGCGCGATGCGGCCGTCGGCATCGGAGAGCGGCGAGGCAAAGACGTCGACGATGCGATCATCGCCGACATCGGAGAAGCGCGACGAGCCGACCCGGACGCGATACTCGGTCATCGGGCCGCGACGATCGGCAACCGCCTGCATCAGGCCGATGATCGGTGAACCGAAGGCGATGAGGTCATCGAGACGCTGCCGCGACAACACGCTTTGCGAGGCCCCGAAGAATGCCTCGGCCGCGTAATTGACGAAGACGATGGTGCGGTCCTCGGTGCAGACGATGACAGGCTGCGGCAATGCCTGCAGCACCGCGGTGCTGAGGGCCGGCGGCGGAACCTTGCTCATGCCGCGAGCCTCCAGTCGCCCGAGTAGATATCGGCAATCATCCGTGTCACTTCGGTGGGCTCGAGTTCGTTGAGCAACTGGCTGCGGACGGGCTTGTCGAGCCCGATATTGGCTGCCTCGAGATACCAGTCGAGGTGCTTGCGGGCGACGCGGACACCGAGCTGGGTGCCGTAGTCGGTCAGCATCGCGTCGTAGTGCTCGGCGACCAATGCAGCCAGCTCCGCCCCGATCGGCGCAGCTTCGGGCTCCCGCCCGCCGAGCTGCGCACCGATCTGGCCCACGGCCCAGGGCTGCCCCTGCGCCCCGCGGCCGATCATCACTGCGGCGGCGCCTGACTGCTCGAGCGCCTCGCGTGCCGCGGCGATGCTGGTGATGTCGCCATTGACGACCACCGGAACCTTCACCGCCTCGACCACCGGGCGGACCAGGTGCCAGCGCGCCTCGCCCTTGTAGAACTGCTGCCGGGTGCGGCCGTGCACGGTGATCATCCGAGCGCCGGCATCGACGGCGCGGCGCGCCAGGTCGGCGGCATTGAGGCTGTCTTCGTCCCAGCCAAGCCGCATCTTCACCGTCACCGGCAGCGGCGTTGCGGCAACCACGGCGTCAATCAGTTTCAGGGCTTCGTCGGGCACCCGCATCAGCGCCGAGCCGGCATAGCCGTTCGTCACCCGCTTGGAAGGGCAGCCCATATTGATATCGATAATGTCGGCGCCCGCCGCAAAGGCGATCTCGGCGCCCCGCTTCATCCACTGTGCCTCGCAGCCGGCCAGTTGCACCACGTGTGGCAGCGACCCGGATTTGTTGAGCCGGCGCACCATGTCGTCATTGTTGGTGGCCAGCGCGTTGCTGGCGATCATCTCCGAAACGACAAGGCCGGCGCCAAAGCGCTCGGCGAGTTTGCGCATCGGCGCATCGGTGATCCCGGCCATCGGCGCAAGGAAGGCGCGGTTCGGCAACTCATGACCAGCAATGCTCAATGTGCAGGCAAAATCAGACACACCCTGCCCCAGATTTGCTCATTTCCACGAAATGCCCGCAGAATAGTCAAAAGCGGGCGGCGCGCAACCAGATATCTCGTCGCATTTCGCAATGTTCCGCGTCGGGCTTGCTGCCGGGGGAAGCCACCGCTAGACCAAGCCCGCGCCAGTAAGGGCGCGATATGAAGCGACAATGACAGGCACAAAATCCATTGCGGTAATCGTCGTCGCTGCGGGCCGCGGCGAGCGCGCCAGCAGCAGCGGCGACACCAGTCCGAAGCAGTATCGCGATCTCGCCGGTACGCCGGTGCTAAGCCGCAGCATCGCGGCATTTCTGGGGCGTGACGACGTCACCTGGGTCGTGCCGGTGATCCATTCCGAACAGACCGATCGCTATGCCGGGCTCGGCTTGGCTGATCCGCGGCTGCTGCCGCCCGTCACGGGCGGCGAAACGCGGCAGGCTTCGGTGCTGGCGGGGCTGACGGCGCTGAGCGCCCGACGTCCCGACCTGGTGCTGATCCAGGACGCGGCGCGGCCACTGGTCTCATCCGAGGTCATTGGCGGGGTAATCGAGGCGTTGAAAAACGGCGAGGCGGCCCTGCCCGTGGTGCCGGTGACCGACACCATCAAGCGCTCTGTCGACGGCCGCACGGTGACCGCCACGGAAGATCGCAGGACCCTGTTCGCGGCGCAGACGCCGCAGGGATTCCGTTTCCCCCAGATTCTCTCGGCGCACCTGCGCGCCGGCCGGATGCCGCGCGAGTTCACCGACGATGCGGCAATCGCCGAATGGGCGGGCCTCAGCGTGGCGTTGACGCCCGGCAGCACGCACAACCTCAAGATCACCCACCCCGAGGATTTTGCGCGGGCCGAGCGCCTGCTGGGTCAGGAGACGGCCATGGAAACCCGCATCGGCACCGGCTTCGATGTCCACCCGTTCGACGAGGGCAAAGCCGTCTGGCTTGGCGGGGTGGAGATCCCGCACACCCACAAGCTGAAGGGGCACTCCGATGCCGACGTGGCGCTGCACGCGCTGACCGACGCGATCTATGGGGCGCTTGGCGAAGGCGATATCGGCAAGCATTTTCCGCCGTCCGACCCGCAATGGAAGGGCGCAGCCTCGTCGATCTTTCTGAAACACGCTGCCAGCCTGGTTGCGGAGCGGCGCGGCCGCATCGTCAACCTCGACATCACCATCGTCTGCGAAGCACCGCGGGTCGGCCCGCATGTCGAGGCGATGAAGGCAGCCATCGGCGGGGTCTGCGGCATCTCCGCCGGCCGGATCGCCATCAAGGCCACCACCAGCGAACAACTCGGCTTTACCGGTCGCGGCGAAGGCATCGTCGCCATGGCCAGCGCCAGCATCGAACTGCCCAGGGAAGACTGAGATGAAGCTGCCCGACGACATCGCCGCCCTTGCCGAAGAGACCATCGCGGCCCTCAAGGCCGCTGATATGACCGTGGCGACGGCCGAAAGCTGCACTGGCGGGCTGATCGCCGGCGCCCTCACTTCGATCTCCGGCTCGTCCGACGTGGTCTATGGCGGCTTCGTCAGCTACGCCAACGAAGCCAAGATCTCGATGATCGGCGTGCCCTACGGGCTGCTGAAGCAGTTTGGCGCGGTATCGAAGGAAGTGGCGATGGCCATGGCGGACGGCGCCATCGGCGCTGCCGGCACGCATGTGGCCGTCGCGGTAACCGGCATTGCTGGTCCCACGGGCGGCAGCGCCGATAAACCGGTCGGGCTCGTGCATTTCTCGGTGGCCACCGAGGCCGGCACCACGCATTTGAAGAAGGTGTTTCCGGGCAACCGCGACGAAGTGCGGCATGCGACGGTGGTACAGGCGCTGAAGCTATTGCTGAAGGCGGCTAAGGCTTAGGGGACAGGTCGGACCGCTCGGCCACGATTGTGCCCAATCAGCGGTGGTCCTTGCGCAGGGGCCCGCGGGTACTTTCCCCGGCGGCTGAGCCACGGTGCCCTCCAAGCCCCCCTCTCTTGCAAAATCTAAGGCTTAGCCAAACGGCTAAACCTAAGATTTTGCTTTCTCCCCCGCCAAGGGGGAGATGATCGGTGGCCTCCACCTCCATCGGAGTATCAGTCGGGACTCTCCCCCTTGGCGGGGGAGAAAGCGAAAACTTGGGCTTAGCGCAGCTAAGTCCTTAGTTTTTCGCAAGAGAGGGGGTTTGGGGAGCCACCGGCGTCTTGCTGCATCCCTAGACACGAACCTGCCCGAACCTACCCGAAGCGCCTATCGGCCTCGTCCTCGAACGCGTCGATGATTTCGGTCTGCTTGGCGGCAAAGGCCGGCTCGGCGACGGCGGCAATCAGCGGGTTGGCAATCTTGAAGTCGATGTCGAAGCGGATGCGGGTGCCCTCGCCTTCCGGCTCGAAACTCCACTTGCTGTCGAGATAGGCGAACGGTCCATCGACCGCCTTGGCGGTGATGGTCAACGCCTGCGGGTCGGCGACCACCCGACTGGTATAGGCCTGGGTGATGGGGCCGAACTGGATGGTCATCCGCGCCAGGATGCCGCCTGCCGCATCGTCACGCACCTCCATCGCCTTGCAGTTGGGGATGAAGCGCGGATAGGCCTCGAGGTCGGAGACCAGATCGAACATGCGCTGCGGCAGATGCGGCGAATGCCGCTCGAGGAAGAGATCAGCCATGGGCGAGCTTGGCCATCCGGTTGGCGCGGAGCTGTTCGAAATCCTCGCCGGCGTGATGCGACGAGCGGGTCAGCGGGCTGGAGGAGACCAGGAGGAAACCCTTGGTCATGCCGACGGTGCCGTAGGATTTGAACTCTTCGGGCGTGACGAAGCGGATCACCGGGTGGTGCTTCTTGGTCGGCGCCAGGTACTGGCCGATAGTCATGAAATCCACGTCGGCCGAGCGCAGGTCGTCCATCAGTTGCAGCACTTCGTTCCGCTCCTCGCCCAGCCCGACCATGATGCCGGATTTGGTGAAGATCGTCGGGTCGAGTTCCTTCACCCGCTGCAGCAGGCGGATCGAGTGGAAGTAGCGGGCGCCGGGACGGACCTTCAGGTATTTTGACGGCACCGTCTCGAGGTTGTGGTTGAAGACGTCGGGCTTGGCCGCGACAACGACCTCGAGCGCCCCGTCCTTGCGCAGGAAATCCGGGGTCAGGATCTCGATGGTGGTCTTGGGCGTCCGGGCCCGGATGGCTCGGATCACCTGGGCGAAGTGCTCGGCGCCTCCATCCGGCAGGTCGTCGCGATCGACCGAGGTGATCACCACATGAGCGAGGCCGAGCTTTTCGACGGCGATGGCGACGTTCTCGGGCTCATTGGGATCGAGCGGGGTCGGCAGCCCGGTGCGCACGTTGCAGAAGGCGCAGGCGCGGGTGCAGATCTCGCCCATGATCATCATGGTGGCGTGCTTCTTGCTCCAGCACTCGCCGATATTGGGGCAGCCGGCCTCCTCGCAGACGGTGACGAGACCGTTCTCGCGCACGATCTGCTGGGTCTCCTTGTAGATGGGAGAGCCCGGCGCCTTGACCCGGATCCAGTCCGGCTTTCGCAGCATCTCGTTCTCGGGCCGGTTGGCCTTTTCCGGATGCCGTGGACGGGTGTCTAGTCTGTCGATCAGGGTAACCAAGAGGCGTTCCTAGCCGGCGATGAGCCTGGCGATGACGACAACGATGATAGCGCCAACCGTCGACGTGATGATCTGCGTGACGATCGGGCTCTTGATGCCGAGGTTGATATTGAGGGCAGTGAACAGGTAACCGCCCACGAACGAACCAATGACGCCGCTCACCAGATAGGTGATCAGCCCGCCACCGCCGACGATCAGGCTGGCGAGAAAGCCAGCGACGACGCCGATCACGAGAAAGATCACCAGAGAGCGCGTGTCCATACGACCCATTTGAAACT
>JAEUMC010000226.1 GCA_016793415.1 Devosia sp.
ATCGGCATGTAACACACCACCCACGTGTCAGCCTCAAACGGGAATGGGACACCTGACATGCATGGGTTCGTGAAACTTGCCGCCGCCTCCGCGGCCCTGCTGCTGCTCGCAGCTCCGGCGCTGGCCGAGACGCGTACTGTCGACCTGCCGGCCTTCACCGCGCTCGATATCTCGTCTGGGATCGATGCCATAGTCACGGTCGGCAGCCCCCAGTCGATCACTGTCGAGGCCAAGGACAAGCGGCTGCTCGACGACCTGCAGCTCAAGGTCGACGGCAATACGCTCAAGGCCTATTACGACTGGAGCTTCTTCGACATTTTCACTTTCGGCGATCGCGACCAGATCAAGCTCACCATCACGGTGCCGGCGCTCAACAAGATCGAAGCCAGCGCCGGGTCCGACGTCGAGGCGACCGGTGTCGTTGGCGACGCGCTGGAGTTCGGCTCGTCGAGCGGCGCCGATCTGATCCTCAGGGCGGTCGACGGCAAGTCGATCGACCTCAACGCCTCCTCCGGCGCCGGGCTGAAGATCGACGGCGCCTGTATCGACGGCAAGGCCAATTCCTCGTCCGGGTCGGATCTCGACGCCGAGCACCTGCTGTGCGCCACCATGGATGCCAACGCCTCGTCGGGCTCCGACCTCGACGTCCATGCCTCGAAATCGGTCAAGGCCAATGCCTCTTCGGGCTCCGACATGACGATTTACGGCAATCCGGCCGAGGTCGACCAGGAAGCAAGCAGCGGCAGCGACATCAAGCTCGAGAAGTAGGTCGCCGGTCAGGGCCTACCGTTTGAACACCACACCGCCGAGCCAGCCGGTGAACAGCGCCAGCGCCACGCAGACCAGCCCGTAGAGCAGGGGCTGCGTGCGCGCCGATTGGCCGAGAAAGCGTTCGAAGCCGATCTTGCGCACCGAGAACCCATCGGATTTCTCGGCAATCACCTTGCCGTCCTTGAACAGGTAGGTATGCGCCAGATAGGGGCCGGGCGGCGCATCCGACGGCAGCACCACTTGCGCGAAGTAGAAGGTGTCCGAGCGGAACACCACGCCGTTCTCGTTGAGCTTGAAGAAGCCCTTCTGCTGCATCAGCCGGGTGAGCTCGCCGCCGAACACCGTCGCGTCCCACCAGCCCGCCTTGGCGGTGTAGCGGGCCTGGCTGTCGAGCGGGATTTCTTTCTCCGCCAGGGTGATCGGGTCGGTGATGTTGCTCAGCGGCGCATCGCTCAGCACCTGGTAGAATGACGGGAAGCGCTCGAACTCCGCCTGCGCCGTGTTGAGCCAGATGCCGAACTGGTTGGTCTTGCGCCGCGCCACCCGGTTCTGCAGCGGACCGGTGATGGTGATGATGGCGTGGTACGGGCCCTCGACGAAGCGCTGTTCGGCCCCGACCTCCGGCTCGATCGCGCCGAACAAGGTCAGCGTCTGGCCGGCAAAGCTCGAGGTGATCGATACCTCGTCCTGGCTGACCTGCGTCACCAGCCGTTCGGCCAGCGCCGGCGATGCGGCGAGCAGCAGGACCAGCGCGAGCAGCAGGGGGCGCATCAGATCACCCCCGAGGCGCCGATCACGGCGGTCGAATAGACGTCGCCCGGTGTCAGCACCAGGCTGATGCCGAAGCGGATGGCAACGGCGAGGACAAGGATGGCGAGCAGCGCGCGCAGCTGTTCGCCGCGCAGGTATTTGCCGGCCGAAGCGCCGAACTGTGCGCCTACCGTGCCGCCCACCATCAGGCAGAAGGCGAGGAGGATATCGACGCTCTGGCTCGAGACGGCGTGGAGGATGGTGGTGGCCGCCATCATCGCCACCACCTGCAGGAGCGAGGTGCCGATCACCATGTTGCCGGGCATCCGGAGGATGTAGACCAGTGCCGGCACCAGGATGAAGCCGCCGCCGATACCGAGCAGCGAGCCGACGAAGCCGATGGCGACGCCGAGCGCCAGCACCGGGATCACCGAGATGTAGAGCCGCGATTTCTTGAACCGTACCCGCCACGGCAAGCCATGGAACCAGTTATGCTGGTTGGGCAGTTTTTCGCGCACCACGATGCCGGCGCGCCGCTTCATGATGGCGCGGGCCGCCTCGATCAGCATCAGCGTGCCGACGAAGCCGAGCAGGATCAGGAAACCGAGCGAGATGACGAGGTCGAGCTGGCCCGCCGCCCGCAGCACCTGGAAAGTCGCGACGCCGCCGAACGCGCCGAGCACACCCGAGAGCACCAGGTATAGCGCCATGTGCAGGTCGATCTGCCCGCGTCGATAGTAACTGAGCGCACCCGAGGTCGAGGCCGCTACCACCTGGCCGGTCACCGAGGCCACGGCGACCGAGGAGGGTACGCCTGAAAAGATCAGCAGCGGCGTCAACAGGAACCCGCCACCCACCCCGAACAGCCCCGACAGGAACCCGACCGCGCCCCCGATCCCCACGAGGAAGAACAGGTTCATCGAAAGTTCGGCGATCGGCAGATAGACCTGC
>JAEUMC010000237.1 GCA_016793415.1 Devosia sp.
TCGCGGGTGATCATCACCGACCTGGCGCAGCCCAAGCTCGATATTGCCGGGCAGTACCAGGGCATCATCCCGGTCAATATCAAGGACAAGAAGCTCGTCGACGAGGTGAACCGGCTCACCGAAAACTGGGGCGCCGACGTGGTGTTCGAGTGTTCGGGCAGCCCGCGCGCCTGGCAGGGCATCGTCGATGTCGTCCGTCCCGGCGGCACCATCGTCATCGTCGGCCTGCCGGTGGAGCCCGTCGCCTTCGATATCGCTTCGCTGTCGACCAAGGAGATCACCATCGCCTCGGTGTTCCGCTATGCGCATCAGTACGATCGCGCCATCGCACTGATGGCCTCGGGCCGGGTGGACCTGAAGCCGCTGATCTCGGAGACCTTCAGCTTCGAGGACTCGATCAAGGCGTTCGACCGGGCGGTGGAAGCGCGGCCGACCGATGTGAAGCTGCAGATTCTGATGGACGCGTAGGGCGGCTGGCCGGGCCACAGCGTCCCCTCTCCCCTGAGGGGAGAGGGTAGCGTCGCCAGGAGCGTAGCGACGCAGCAAAGCTAGGGTGAGGGGTTCAGCGTCTCAGCGAGAGCGCGTTGCGCCGCTTCACCCCTCATCCGGCGCTTCGCGCCACCTTCTCCCCTGAGGGGAGAGGGACTGCAGACATCTGGAAGGGTTGCCATGGACCTCGGTCTCAAATCAAAACTTGCCGTCATTACCGGCGGCAGCGTCGGTATCGGTCTTGCGGTGGCCGAGGGCTTTGCGGCCGAGGGGGCCAACGTGCTGATCACCGCGCGCGGCTCGGAGCGGCTGCACGCCGAGGCGTCGCGGATCGGGGCGAAGTACCGGGTCGAGGCGCATGGGGTGGCGACCGATGTCGCCACCGCCGAGGGCTGCGCCAAGGTGGTCGCCGCGGCGGCGCAACTGGGCGGGGCCGATATCCTCGTCAACAATGCCGGCACCGGCTCGAACGAGACCATTGCCGAGGCCGATGATGCCAAATGGCAGTATTATTGGGATCTGCATGTGATGGCCGCGGTGCGGCTGGGGCGCGGGCTGGTGCCGCAGATGAAGGCGCATGGCGGCGGCGCCATCCTCCACAATGCCTCGATCTGCGCGGTGCAGCCGCTGTGGTACGAGCCGATCTACAACACCACCAAGGCGGCGCTGATGATGTTCAGTAAGACGCTGGCCAACGAGGTGGTGGGCGACAATATCCGCGTCAACACCGTGAACCCGGGCCTGGTGCGCACGCCCGACTGGGTGAAGACGGCCAAGCAGCTGGCCGGCGAGGACGGGTTCGAGGCGCACCTGCAAAGCGTTGCCGACGAAGCCGGCGGCATGAAGCGCTTCGCCACCCCCGAGGAGATGGCGAATTTCTTCGTGTTCCTGTGCTCGGACAAGGCGAGCTATTCGACCGGCTCGACGTATTTCGTCGATGGGGGCTGGTTGAAGACTGTGTAGGTGCAGTCGGGACTCCCTCCCCCGCAAGCGGGAGAGGGTGCGCCGACTGCCTGTCTCAGTGCCAAAAGGTTTTCGCGGTGCCGGTCGATCACGCCCAGCGCGATGATCGCCGACACCGCGAGTCCGACCGGGGGTGCAGGCAGCATCGCGCCCTCGGCCAGTCGGGATGCTGCCGGATCTGGCCCGGCAGCAAATTCGTAGCTACTCCGCCGGCTGCGCCGCGGGGAGGCGGGCCTCGGTGCGGGCGATGCTGAAGCCGATCGGCACCACCAGGATCGCGACGATGATGAACAGGCCATAGAGCCAGTTGGCCGCGGCGACCGGGGTCGGGTTTGCCGATGCAAGCCCCGCGAGGTTGACGATCAGCCCACCCAGAGCCGCCCCGAGGCCGGAGGCGAAGAGCTGGATGGTGCTCAGCGCCGCCGAGGTCACATCGTGCTCGCCATCGGGCGCCGCCTGCATCACCCGCGGGGTCAGCTGGGTCCAGGCGGTGCCGATGCCGACGCCCATGATCAAGAGCGACAGCCCGATCGGGATGATGAAGCCGAGGCTCGAGCTCGGGTTCTGGTGGCCGACGAACAGCGCCAGACCAATGGCGGAGATCAGCACCAGCACCGGGCCGAAGGCGATGATCATCCGGGCACGGCCCTCGGTCCAGCCGGCAGTCAGCATCGAGCTCGAGCTCCAGCCGACGGCGACCAGCGCCACCATGTAGCCGGCGGTGAGCGGGCCGAGTCCGTGCAGGGTCTGCATGAACAGCGGGATGAAGATGTCGGAAGTGATCGCCATCTGCAGCAGCACCATGGTGCCGAACAGCGAGGCGAGGAGCGTGCCGAAACGGAAGGTGCCGGTGGGGAACAGTTTCTGCGATGCGCTCCGCTCGATCAGGCCGAACACCACCAACGCCAGGATAGCGACAGCGGTCAAGCTGCCGGCGACGACGATGTCGTGCGACAGGGCTCCGGCGGTCGACAGCGCCAGCACGGCGACGATCATCAGGCCGATCTGGCGGATCGGCAGGCTGGTCATGCCGGCCTCGCTGCTCTTTGCCGGCACCACCTTGACGGCCAGCAGGCCGACCAGGGCCGCGAACGGCACGAGGATGAAGAAGGCCCAGCGCCAGATGCCCAGTTCGGCGAAGACGCCGCCGATCGAGGGGCCGACCAGCGTGGCGATGCCCCAGATGCCCGAGGCCAGCGCGAAGGCGCGGGCCCACAGGTGCTCGGGGAACACCAGCCGCACCATCATGAAGGTGAGCGCGGCGAGCAGGCCGCCGCCAAAGCCCTGCAGGGCGCGGCCGACCAGGAGGATCGGCATCGATGGCGCCAGCCCGCAGATCAGGCTGCCCAGTCCGAACATGGTGGCAGCGATCAGGTAGTTCTGCCGCGGGCCGAGTCCGAATGGCCGCACCGCCGCGAAGATCGACGCAACGATCGAGGCGACGATGAATACCGTCGTCACCCAGGCGAACAGGTCGAGCCCGCCGATTTCCGCCACCACCGAGGGCATCAGGGTCGAGCCGATATAGACCTCGATGGCGTTCATGCCGACACCGCCGGCAAACACCAATACGGGCAGGGCGTTGCCGCCGCTGAATATCTCGCCCCAACCGTTCTTCGTCGCCGCCATCGAAACCACCACTGCCTTTGTCTGTCGAGCAGCCTCTGGCCGCATCGGGGTGCTACTGCTACAACCTCAACCTAAC
>JAEUMC010000640.1 GCA_016793415.1 Devosia sp.
TCCTCCAGATCCTAGCCCCAGGCTGTCCCAGATCGAATCCACCCGTGCGGCGACATCGGGGTTCATGGCCAGAACCTCACCCCACTCCCGGTCTGTCTCAGCGCCGATCTTGCGGGTCGCGTCGAGGCCAAGCTTGCCCCCCAAGCCGGGCCGGGGAGAGGCGAAGTCGAGATAGTCGATCGGGGTGTTGTCGATCCGCACAAGGTCGCGCGACGCATCGAAGCGCGTGGAGACAGCCCAGATAACGTCAGTCCAGTTCCGTACGTCGATGTCGGGATCGACGACGACAATCAGCTTGGTCATGCTGAACTGCGGCAAGATCGACCAAAGCCCCATCATCACCCGCCGGGCCTGTCCCGGATAGCGCTTGCGGATCGACACCACGATGGCCCTGTAGGAGCATGCTTCCGGCGGCAGCCAGATCGCCTCGATCTCGGGAAAGGTCAGTTTGATCAGCGGCGCAAAGAGCTCCGTCATTGCCTCGGCCATAACCGATGGCTCGTCTGGCGGCCGCCCGGTGAAGGTCGACAGGTAGATCGGCTCCGCACGGCTGGTGATCACGCTGAGTTGCACCACCGGGAATGGCTCCACGGCGTTGTAGTAGCCCGTGTGATCGCCGTAGGGCCCCTCTGGCGCCACCTCGGTCGCAGAGACCGTTCCCTCGAGGACGATTTCGGCGTCCGCCGGGATTGGCAGGTCGACCGTCAGTGCCTGTGCGACACGGGTCCGGCTGCCACGCAGCACGCCCGCGAAAGCCAGTTCGCTCATGCCATCCGGTACCGGCATGACGGCTGCCAAGATTGTCGCGGGATCGGCGCCGATCGCGACGGCCACAGGCATGTCCCGGCCGATGTCCTGCCAGAGGGCGTGATGCCGTGCCCCGCCTCGGCTTGGCAGCCAGCGCACCAGCAGGCGGCTCCTGTCGAGCACCTGCATGCGGTAGACGCCGACATTGATATCGGAAGGATCGTGCGGCGCGCGCGTGATCACCAGGGGCCAGGTCACCAACGGCGCCGGCTCACCTGGCCAGCACCACTGGATGGGCAGGTTAGCCAAGTCGATCTCGCCGGCCCTCCATTGCCGTTGCTGAACGGGCGGCCGACCGACCCGGCGGACACCCATGGCCAGAGCGGCCTTGGCGGCGGGCAGATGGCGCAGGGCTGCACGCAGGTTGCCGGGCGCGCTGGGTTGGCGCAGGAATGCCAGCGTTTCCCCAATTACGGAAATCTCGTCGGGTTCGACGCCGAGGCCGAGGGCAACGCGCCGCCTGGTACCAAACAGGTTGACCAGAACGGGCATCGCTGCCGGTCTGCCGTCGCGTCCGATGACGTTGTCAAACAACAGCGCAGGGCCAGACCGGCCGAGAACGCGACGATGAATCTCGGTCAACTCGTGCACCAGGCTTACGGGGCGCGAGACGCGGTGTAGTTCACCGAGACGGTCGAGCTTTTCGATGAATGGCCTGAGACCCGTCGCCGTCATTTCCGCCAGCCTGATCACCGGATGGGTGGCTGATGCACCAATCAAAAGCGCATGTCTTTGTGCCAGGTCAAACACGCGTCGAAACAAACGCCCTAGAAGTGGAAAACACCATGGCGAGGACAGTGCCAATGGACCTGCCACGTTTCGTCCGTCTGCTGCTGCGGCCCATGCCGGTCGCCGCGATCCAACTCGTCGCCCAGGCGAGTCTCGACAGAGTGGTTGTGCGGCATCCGCAACTGTTCGACCGATTGAGTGAATACGCGAACAGACGCTTCGCCATCGTCGCTACCGACCTGGGGCTCTGTTTCATCATCGTGCCGCGCTTGCGCCGGGTCAGCGTCCAGCGCGGCTCGCGTGTGCCGGACGCGGACGTTCGTATCGCCGGCACCCTGCTGACACTGCTCTCGCTCGCCGAGGGCCGGCTCGACGGCGACGCCGAGTTCTTCGCTCGCGGACTCAGCATCGAGGGGGACATGGAAGCCGCCCTGGCGCTGCGCAACGCCATGGAGGACTGCCAGCTCGACCTTCCCGCAGACCTCGGGTCGGCCGCCGGACCACTGAGCCGCCCGGTCGAACGGGGGCTGAGCGGTATCCGTTCCTACCTCCTGTCGCACGGAGACAATCGATGGAGCTGATCTGCCCTGCCGGTACACCCGCGTCGTTTCGCGACGCTGTCGATGCCGGCGCCGATGCAGTCTATTGTGGGTTCCGGGACGAGACGAATGCGCGCAACTTCCCGGGGCTCAATTTCAGTGCTCAGGAATTGACCGAGGCCGCGGCCCATGCGCGTGCCAGTGGCGTTTTGACCCTGGTAGCAATCAACACCTACATGCGCGCCGGTGCCGAGGAACTGTGGTACCGCGCGGTCGACAATGCCGCCGCGGCTGGCGCTGATGCCATCATCGTAGCCGATCTGGGGCTGCTGGCCTATGCCGCCGAACGCCATCCCGCGCTGCGCCGGCACTTGTCGGTACAGGCGGCGGCGGCCAATGTCGAACACATCAACTTCCTTGTCGATGCGTTCGGCATCAAGCGCGTCGTGCTGCCGCGCGTGCTGACCGTGGCCGAGGTCGGCGCGATCTGCCGCAAGGCCAGATGCGAAACAGAAGTGTTCGTCTTCGGCGGCCTGTGCGTGATGGAGGAGGGCCGGTGCTCGCTGTCGTCCTATGCAACTGGCAGGTCGCCGAACATGGATGGCGTCTGTTCGCCGGCGAGCCATGTCCGGTACCGGCTGGACGACAGGGACATGGTCTCAGAGCTTGGCGATTTCACCATCAACCGCTTTCCGAAGGATGAGCCGACCGGCTATCCAACCCTGTGCAAGGGCCGTTTCGTTGCGGGAGGAACGGCTGGGTACGTCTTCGAGGACCCGGCGAGCCTTGATGTGCTTACGCATCTGGAGGCCCTCGCGAGGTTCGGAGTGTCCGCACTCAAGATCGAGGGACGGCAGCGGGGACGCGCCTACATCGCCCAGGTCGTGCGCGAGATCCGCAATCGACTCGATGGTCTCGCCGCAGGTGAGCAACGGGAGGATGAAGCGACGCTGCGCAAGCTCAGCGAGGGCCAGCGGACGACCCAGGGCAGCTACGACAAGCGCTGGAGGTGACGATGGCTGCCGGAAACAGGATCGGGCTGACTCTTGGGCCGCTGCTCTACCTGTGGGACCAGCCCAGCTGGATCGATTTCTACAGCCGCATCGCTGACGAAGCGGAGGTGGACACTGTCGTGCTGGGCGAGATCGTGTGCTCGAAACGGGACCACTTTCACGCGGGTGCAATCGAGCGGATCGCGCAGAGGCTGACCGACGCGGGCAAGAGGGTTAGACTGGGGTCGCCAGCGCTGGTCACTATCGAGCGGGAGGCGAAAACCGTTCGCAAACTCGCTGCACGTTCGGACTACGAGCTTGAGGCAGGCGAACTGTCCGCGCATGCAGCGATGGACGGACGACCGCATGCGATCGGGCCGCTGGTAAACGTGTACAATGCCCCAACCGCCAGGGTACTCGCCGCGCGGGGTGCGGTGTCGATCTGCCTGCCCCCTGAACTGCCGCTCGCATCGTTACGCAGCATTATCACGGGCGCGCCCGACATCGCTTTCGAGGTCTTTGCATTCGGCAAGGTTCCCCTCGCCATCTCGGCGCGGTGCGCCCATGCGCGCAACAAGGGATTGGTCAAGGACAACTGCCAGTTCGTGTGCGGCGAGGATCCCGACGGGCTGCCCGTGGACACACTCGACGGCCAGCACTTCCTGGCCCTCAACGGAGTTCAGACCATGTCGAGCACGTGCCAGTCTCTGATCACCGACCTGGCGGAGCTTGCCGATGCTGGTGTCCACTCGCTCCGCCTCTCGCCACAAGTGTGTGACGTGGTTCGCGTCGCAGGACTATTCCGATCCGTTGCCGATGGCCACCTCGAGCCGCGGGAGGCATTTTCGAGGCTGAAGGAGTGCTACCCCACCGCCGCCTTCTCGAACGG
>JAEUMC010000272.1 GCA_016793415.1 Devosia sp.
CTGGGGCCGCTGATCACCATCCTCCTCGCCTGGGCCCTTTTGAGCCAACCGCCAACCCTGATGAAGATCGTCTCGATCCTGATCGGGGCGCTGGGCGTGACGCTGGTGATCCTGCGTGCCGACGCCGGCATCGACATGATCGGCGTTGCGGCCGCGCTCTGCAGCGTCGTGGCCGGTTCGCTCGGCGGCATCCTGATCAACCGTTGGGGCCGGCCGCCTCAGATGTCGCTCGTGAGCTTTACAGCGTGGCAGTTGCTCATCGGCGGAACCGAACTGGCGCTGTTGGCACTCGTCGTCGGCGACCTGCCCGCATCGATCACCATGACCAACGTGCTGGGGTTGGCAGTCATCGCGGTCGTACTGACCGCCCTGCCCTTCATCCTGTGGTTCCGCGCCATCGTGGCCTTGGGCGCCGCGTCGGTGATCCCGTTCGTACTGGTGACGCCGGTGGTCGCCTTCATCCTCGATGCGGTGATCCGCAGCGTGGTACCGAGCCCGCTGCAGCTGGTCGGCGTCGTACTGGTGATGACCGGGCTGATCGTCAACCAGTGGGCTGGCGCGCGGGCTGCCAGAACGTCCGCCGGCAAGCCCGGCTGATCACCAGGCGAGGCGTTTCGCCTCTTCCTCGCGCTCGGCGAAGCGCTCGCGGGCTTCCTCGACGCGGTGGCGGTTGGCGTGGGCCCAGTTGCCGATCACCTTGAGCGGCTCCTGCAACTCCCGGCCCATCTCGGTCAGCGCATAGTCGACGCGCGGTGGGATCGACGGCGTCACCGTGCGGGAGACAAAGCCATCTTTTTCGAGATCGCGCAGCGTCGCGGTCAGCATCTTCTGCGATACGCCGTCGATGCGCCGCTTGATCTCGGAAAACCGCTGCGGGCCGGCGCTCAGCGCCTGCACCACGAGAATGGTCCACTTGCCGCTGATCTGAGCCAGCACCTCATGGACCGGCACCATCGCCCGCGTGCATTCGGCGAAAGTCTCAGGCTCCTTTGGATCGTGCTGGGGCGCCCAGCTCGGGGTGCCGGGGGTGGCCGCCGGCTGTGGTTCCGTGTGGGTGACCAGGTCGTCCATGGGTAACTCCGTCTCGAAACGGTGCCGTCTTGTGCACCTCTGAGGTAGTCACCAACATAGCGCCAGTTACTGACGGTGACTAGGTCTCTGTTGGTGGCTACCCATGCACTCCCTACAAGGCAGACATCAAATGAGCAGCAAGCCACGCATCGGCATCATCCTTTCCACCACCCGCGAAACCCGCTTTGCCGACCGGCCGGCGCAATGGGTGCTCGACATCGCCAAAGCCCGTGGCGACGCCGATTACGAGATCGTCGATCTCAGAGATTTCCCGATCCCGTTCTTCGATGCGGTCGGCTCGCCGCGTTTTGTGCCGCAGACCAATGAGGTGGCGCTGCGTTGGGCGAGAAAGGTCTCGGAGCTGGACGGCTACATCTTCGTCACCGCCGAATACAACCGCTCGATCTCGGGTGTGCTGAAGAACGCGCTGGACCACATCTACGACGAGCCGGCGCGCAAGCCCGCCGCCTTGGTCGGCTACGGCGCCGTCGGTGCGGCGCGGGCCGTCGAGCAGTTGCGGCTGATGGCGGTGGAGCTCAGCATGGTGCCAATGAAGGCAGGCGTGCACATCAACATGGAGCCGCTGCTCGGCATGCTGCGCGGCGGCAAGGACTTTGCCGACTATGACTACCTGGCGCCGACCGTGACCGCGATGCTGGATGAACTGGCCTGGTACACCAGGACGCTGAAGGCTGGCCGCGAGGCCGAGGCACTCGAACAGGCCGCCTGACCTCTGCCGGCCGGCGGCGCCCGTTGCCGTCGGCCAATGAATCTGCGGCGCTCAGGGAACCTATGGGTGCCTTGGCGCTTTCATCCCTCCGCGAGAACGATGCGCCGCGGACGCCACTTGGTCTCGACGAAGTGGGAGCTGAAGCTGGCCCGTATGCTCACGTCGGTTGCGCTGTTCTCGACAGTTGCGCTCGCTGCCCTCGCCCTTACCGCCACCGGCCTCAAATACAGCACCGACATGATCGGACAGATGGCGGCCGCCACACCGGTCAAGACCACGAACCTGCGGCCGCGGCACGTCGCCACCCCGGTGGTTGCTCGCGCCGACGACCTCAACGTCGCCCGGTCGGTGCCTGTCGTCACCGCGAGGCAGAACGTTCCGACCCGAGTGGCGCCGCCCGGCTTCACCCACTCGGTAAGCGTCGAAGCCCTGAAAGTCCGAGCAGGGCCGAAACAGGTCGCGCCGCAGGTGTTCACGCTCAAGGGCGGAAGCTGGGTCAATATCAGCGACAACGTCGAGGGTTGGGTGCGGATCACCGACCAGGCCGGCCAGAGCGGCTGGGTCTATGGGAGTTTGCTGCGTCCCGCGACACAGAGCGAGCTGCGTCAGGAGACGCAGCAGGAGTAACGGGCCGCCTCA
>JAEUMC010000274.1 GCA_016793415.1 Devosia sp.
GAAGACGGTGATGAACAGTTCCATCATTTGGCGGCACCCCCGGCAGCAGCAGGCGCAACGGCCGACGACGGGCTGCGCTTGAACAGCCGCGTGATGAAGTTGAGCGAATAGGACGACGAGACCAGCAGGATGATGATCGCCGTGACGATGCCGATCACCTCGGCCGGCACGTCGGTACGGATGTTCATCAGCTGCGCGCCCTGCCTGAGATAGGCGTAAAAGATCGCAACGATGGGCACCGCCAGCGGGCGACTGCGCGCCACGATGGCGACGAGAATGCCCTCGAAGGCGAGCCCGCCCTCAAACAGCACGGTCAGCTTGCCGTAGGTCTGGCCCTGCACGAACATCGAGCCGAGCAGGCCGCCCAGCGCACCCGAGGCGGTCATCGCCGAGACCATGATGAAGGTCGCCTTGATGCCGGAATATTCGGCGAAGCGGGCATTGTGCCCGACCAGCCGGAGCTTCAGGCCCCAGCTGGTGCGATAGAGGGCGAACCACACCACCAGCACCGCGACCAGCGCCAGGATCAGGCCGAGGTCGATGCGGGTATTGGCGACCAGCGCCGGGAATACCGCGGTGTCGGGGAAATCGTTGGTGGTCAGCACACCGGCCTGCGGCTTGGGCAGGTTGGTGCGGACGAGGAAGTTGCAGAGCTCGATGGCGATGTAGTTCAGCATCAGCGACGAGACGATCTCGTTGGCGCCGAGCCGCGCCTTGGCGATGCCGGGCAGGAAGCCGTAGAACGCTCCGGCCAGCATGGCGGCGGCGATGCCGAGCGGAATGCCGGCCCAGCTGGCGCCGAGCGGCGACAGCGCCACATAGGTGGCGGCCAGCGCGCCGATATAGACCTGGCCCTGTACGCCCATGGCGAACTGCCGCGCCTGGAACACCAGCGAGAAGGCGAGGCCGGTGATGGTGAGCTTGGCGATGTCGTCGCCCCAGAGCCCGATGGTGCGCGGACGCGACAACGGCTGGGTCAGGAGCACGTTGAGCGCTTCGAACGGCGCCTTGGAGGTCAGCAGTACGACGACGAAGGCGACCAGCAGCGCGATGGCGAGGGCGCCCAGCGCCCGGCCGACTTCGCGGCGCATGGTCTTGAAGCGCGAGGCGCGGTCGATGGCCGGAAGAGTGCTCATTTGAGGGCCACCTGCATTTCTTCACGGGTCTGCGTCGACAGCCCGAGCATGTACGCGCCCAGCGTCTCCGGCGAGAGGTCGGGCTGGTTGATGAAGGCGGCGACGATCTTGCCGCGATAGAGCACGATCAACCGATCGCTGAGCGCCAGGAGCTCGGAGAGATCGGCCGAACTCAGCAGCACCGCCGCGCCGGCGTCGCGGGCATCGGTGATGGTGCGCCAGATGAACTGGGTGGCGCCCAGATCGACGCCGCGGGTCGGCTGGTTGACCAGCAGGAGTTTCGGCTGCTCGCTGAGTTCGCGCGCCACCACCACTTTCTGCATGTTGCCGCCCGACAGCGTGCCGACGGCCGAAGACGGCCCGCCGACGCGGATCGAAAAGCGCTCGATCAGCTTCTGCGCATTGGCCCTGATCGCCTTGAGATCGAGCAGGCCGCCGCGAACATAGCGTGTGTCGTTGAGCTTGGTGGCGACGAGGTTCTCGGCCACCGAGGCGCCGGTGGCGAGGCCTTCAGCGATGCGGTCCTCGGGGATCGAGGCAAGGCCGAGGCCGCGCCGATCGAGCACGTTCATCGACGTGACGTTCTGTTTGGCGACCTCGATGGTGCCGCCGGCGATCGAGCGCAGCCCGGCGATGGCCTCGAGCGTCTCGGCCTGGCCGTTGCCCTCGACCCCCACCAGCCCGACGATCTCGCCGGCATGCACGTTGAGGTCGAGCCCGGCCACCACTTC
>JAEUMC010000288.1 GCA_016793415.1 Devosia sp.
TTGGGGCCGATGCGCGGATCGGGCTTGCGCACCGTGTCGGGCACCGACAGGCCGGGGGCGCCGTCGATCCAGATCATGTCGTCACCTTCGCCGTACCAGTCCCACTGGCGCGACAGGCGCTGCGACTGCACGGAGAACAGCACGCCCACGTAATGCCCGTGACCCTCGGCATCGAGGATCACATAGTTGCGCTTGCCGTCGACATTCTCGCCGCCGAACAGATGCTGCTCGTTGGTCTTGCCAACCTCGCTGACCCCTTCGGGCCGATCCTGCCGGTACTGGGCGTGGAAGCGCCCCATGCCGTCTTCGAGCCGATCGTGCAGCTCGAGATCGACATAGTAGTAGAACAGCAGGTCGACGTCGGACTCGTTGGTGATGGTCAGCCGCATCGAGGTGCCGAACGGCATCGGGAAGTAGCAGTTGAAGGCCTTGCCATCCTCAGGGCTCGCCTGCACCGGCAGCGAGGCGAAGTTCTTCGTCCTGGCGTGGCCCATGCCGAAGAAATCGCCGATCGGGGCTTCGACGCTCGGTTCGGTCTCGCCATCCCAGTAGGCGCGGAGCACGATCTTCCTGAGATAGTGGTCGGCCGAAGAGGCGAGGGTTGCCCAGATATGGGTGATGATGCCGGAGCCCTGGTGCTCGGCGATCACGATGGTCTTGCCCGGTTCGATATGCAGCCGGTCGTCATTGCCGCCGGTGCGGTCGTAGCTCGAAAAGCGCCGGCTGCGTGCATCGCGCAGCTTGGCTAGTCCCCGTAGCGGTGAGAGGCCCGCATTGGTCATAGAAATCTCCTTGGGACCTATTTGAGGCCGCTGGTCTTTGCATGGTCGGCCTACTTGAGGCCGCTGGTCTTGATGGAGTCCATGATCTGCTTCTGGAAGATCACGAACAGCACCAGCATCGGCACCGCGACGATGGTCGAGGCGGCCATGGTGTAGTTCCAGCTGGCGGCGTACTGGCTCTTGAAGTTGGCGATGGCCACCTGCACCACCCAGAGATTGGGGTCGGAGGCGACGGTGAGCGGCCAGAGGAACGAGTTCCAGTTGGCGAGAAAGAACAGGATGGCCAGCGCCGCGATGATCGGCCGGCTCAACGGCAGGATGACGCTGGTGTAGATGCGCCAGTAGCCGGCGCCGTCGATCACGGCGGCTTCCTCCAGTTCCTTGGGCAGCGACAGGTAATACTGGCGGAGCAGGAAAATGCCGAAGGCGTTGAAGATCGCCGGGATGATCAGGCCCGAATAGGAGTTCAGCATGCCCATCGCGCGGACGAGGATGAACAGCGGCACGATGATCACCGGCAGCGACACGAGGAAGGTCGAGAACATGGCGAGGAACACTGCCTCGCGCCCGGGGAACTTCAGCCGCGCCAGGGCGTAGCCGGCCATGGTGTGGAAGAACAGGGCAACCACCGTCACCACGGCGGAGATGACGAAGGTGTTGATCAGGTAGCGCCAGAACGGCACCTCGGTCAGCACGTAGACGAAGTTGTCGAGCACCGGTTTGGCCGGGATGAGGTTCGACTTGAACACCTCGGTCGGGCCCTTGAAGGCGATCGACAGCATGTAGAGCAGCGGGAAGATCGCCATCAGGGCGAGCACCACCGTCACCAGCATCCACACCAGCCGGACGACGTTCGCCTGCGAACGGGAGAGCGTTGCACTACTCATAATCGAACCGTCCGCCGCGGGTGAGCAAGAAGAAGAACACGGTGACCACCATCAGCAGCACGACGAGGAGTGTCGCCAGCGCCGCGGCATAGCCGAAGGCGGAGTACTGGAAGGCCTGCTGGTAGATGTAGCTGATCAGCAGCGCCGTCGAATTGGCGGGCCCACCCTTGGTCATCACGTAGATCAGGTCGAAGGCCTGCGCGCCGGTGATGGCGGCGACCGCCGAGACCAGCAGCACGAAGAAGCTGGTCGGGCGCAAGAGGGGCAGGGTGATGAACCAGAAGCTCTGGGTGGCGCTGGCGCCATCGATGCGCGCCGCCTCGTAATATTCCTTGGGGATGTCCTGCAGGCCGCCGAGGAAGATCAGCATGTAAAAGCCCATCAGGAACCACACCGCGGCCAGCGTCACGGTGAAGAGGGCGAGGTTGGGGTCGCCGAGGAAGGAGATGCCGCCCAGCCCGATCGAGGCGGCAAAGCGGGTGAGCACGCCCAGCTTG
>JAEUMC010000350.1 GCA_016793415.1 Devosia sp.
CTCGGCATCGGCGTCGGTGACATTCTCGACATAGGCGACTTCGGCGCCCAGCGCCTTGCCGGCGGCTTCGAGGCCGTTATAGCCCACCGAGTTCCAGTCATTGTCGGTGATCGGGCCGGGCAGGATCATCGCGATCTTCAAATCGGCGGCCAGCACCGGCGAGCTCAGTGCGGTGGTCGCAACGAGCAGCAGCGCCGCCTGCGCAAAGCGCCGGCGCGAGAGTGTCATGAAGGATGTCATCTGTTGTTCTCCTGTAGCGCGCTGCGCGGGATCGCGGGCTCCCACCAGCCCGCCAACCCCGCATTCGGGAAGGCAGCGCGAGACCGGAATGGTAATGCTGCTAACGTTGTCGTCAATCGTCACAAAGACGTGTGGATGACAGGCGCTCCCTGCGCTAGGCGCATGGCGTGTCGGGTCCTAATCCCGCTTCACCTTGCGGATCGCCCCGGCCTGCGGATCGTAGCCGCGCGCCGCGAGGAGGAACGCCGCCGCCGCGCAGCCAGCGACCACGCCGAGCGAGACGAGGTTGAGCTGCCCGTACATGGCGAAGCGGATCAGCTCCACCGCATGGGTGAAGGGGTTCACAAGGCTCAGCCAGTAGACCATGTCGGCCCCGGACTCCCTGAGCTTCCACAGCGGGTAGAGCGCGGAGGAGAGGAAGAACATCGGGAACACCACGAAGTTCATCATCCCGGCAAAGTTCTCGATCTGCGGCGTGTAGACCGAGACCAGGAGCCCGATCGAGCCCAGCATCAGGCCGGCGAGGATGATCGCCGGGATGGCCGTGAGATAGCCGAAATCCGGCACGCCGTAGCCGACGAGTCTCGCAACGATCAGGAACGCGTAGGCCTGCAGTAGCGCCAGGATCGTGGCGCCGGTGATCTTGGCGAAGAGCAGGAAGCCGCGCGGCAGCGGTGTCACCAGCATCACCCGCATCACTCCCGCCTCGCGGTCATAGACCATCGACAGCGCCGACTGCATGCACTGGAAGAGGATGACGATGCCGACCAGCCCGGGCAGGATGTATTCCTGATAGGGCGTGTAGGTCTGGTAGGGCGGGACGATCGAAACGCCGAGCAGGTCATGCAGGCCCGTGGCGAAGACGATGAGCCACAGCGCCGGCCGCACCAGTGCCGAGAGCAACCGTTCGGTCTGGCGGAGGAACTTGGCGATCTCCCGCCAGGTGATGGCATAGACCCCCAGCCACAGGTGCTGCGCGCTTACTGACACTTGTGCTCCGGCTCATCGGTGCCGAGCGTATCGAGCACGTTGGTCTGATGCAGGAAGCCTTCGAGCGGCGCCTCGGCGATGACCGCGTTGTGGGTCGCGAGCACGATCGGGAACCGCATCTGGCCGTCCCAGGGGCGGAAGTTGAGCTGCACGCCCTTGGCCCCATCGATCTTCAGCCGGTTGCCACGGATATAGTCGGCGGTCTTCTGGTACTCGCCGGTGCGCGCCTTGGCATAAGCCGTGACGATCGCCTTGGCGGCGATCCAGGTCGACCAGTCCTGCCCGGTCATCCGCCGTCCATCGGTCAGCGTCTCGAAGCGCGAGGTCACCTGGGTCGAGCCGTCCCGGTCCCAGCTCCACTGCCATTCCGACGCCACCAGCCCGGTCGAGCCCACCACCAGTCGCGGCAGCTGCGTGTCATAGGGCAGGTAGCGTGAGAACTCGCCCTGGTGGTCGGCGACGAACACCACGTCGTAATCGGCATTGCCGGTGATCAACAGCGAGTTGTTCTTCTCGCGGTTCGCCGGATCGGTGGCGAGCGTGAACTCGCGCTCGTCGACGATGTTGAAGCGCTGCCGCTCGGCCGAGGCGCGGAATGCCGCCGCCATCGCCTTGTCGCGCGGCTCACTGCCCACCAGCATCAGCACCTTGGTCCAGTTGCGGGTGCGCAGCAGTTGCACCATGGCATCCGACAGCATGCGATCCGACGCGGCGGTGTGGAGGAGGTTAGGGTAGCAGCGCTGGCGCAGGTAATCTTCCGGCGCCGTGGCATTGAGCAGCGTCACCGGCCAGTCGCGCGTTTGTCCCGCCACCTGGTCGACCAGTTCGGCCGGCAGGTCGAGGATGACGAACTGCTCGCCCGCCTTCACCATCTCGTCGAGCTTGGCCACCAGCGATGTCGCGTCGGTCGCCTCCTGGTGATCCAGCACCACCTGCTGGTCCACCGCATCGGACACCACCTTCATCTCTTCGACGCCCATCGTCGCGCCGTCGATCGGGTTGCCGCCGGGCGCAATCTCGATGCGGGTATAGACGAGGTCCGGGTGGTAGCGCGGATCGTCCTTCAGCCCCAGATAGCCGATCTTCACCTCGGCAGAAAAAGCGGCGCCGCTCAGGAGCAGCGACGCCGCCAGGGGGAGGAGACTGGAAAGTGATTTCAGCTTGAACGGGCGGTGCTCTGCCCCCTCTCCCCTGAGGGGAGAGGGTAGCGCAGATAGAAGCGAAGCGACGTACCGTAGCTTGGGTGAGGGGTTCAGCTTCTCAACGAGCGCGCGCTGCGCCGCTTCACCCCTCAACCGGCCTTCGGCCACCTTCTCCCCTGAGGGGAGAAGGGACGTAAGCCGCGACACCATCCAAGAGACATCAGTCATCGATCACCACCGAATGCGGCACGCGTCCGACCGGCACCGACTGGATCGGCTTCATCGACGCCATGTCGATCACCGTGATGTCGTCCGACAACCCGTTCGCCACATAGGCCCGCGTCTCGTCGCTGCTGAGGTCCACCGACCAGGCGCGCTTGCCCACCAGCACATATTGCAGCACGTCGTGCGTCTTGCCGTCGATGATCACGATGTGGTTGGCGCGGCCGAGGCTGAGCAGGATTTTCGAGCCGTCCTTCGTCACCGCCATCCCCACCGGGGTCACGTCTTCCTCGCGGAAGCCGGGCGGCACGAAGATCAGGCTGTCGCCCTTGATCTCGTTGGTCGTCGTGTCGATGATGTAGATCTCCGAAGAGAGCTCGCAGCTCACCCACAGCTCCGTTCCATCCGGTGTCAGGATAAAGCGGCGCGGCCGGGTGCCGACGAGGATGTTCTTGGTCACTGCACCGGTGGTGGTGTCGACCACATGCACCATGTCGGCGACTTCCGAGGTGACATAGGCGGTCTTGCCGTCGGGCATCACCAGCACCCCCTCCGGCTCGGCGCCGGTCGGGATATCCTGGATGGACACCCGCGTGGCCATGTCGATCGCCTCGAGCCGGGAATCCTCTTCGTTCGAAACGTAGATCACCTTCTCATCCGGCGAGAAGGCGAACACTTCCGGCGACGGCCCGGTGGGGATCGAATCCACCACTTCGAGGCTCGCCACGTCGATCACGTCGATCGCGTCGTCGTCACCGCAGGCGACGTAAAGCAAATCCTTCGCCGCATTGAAGTGCATGTCGCGCGGCCGCCGCGAGGTGGCGATACGCTTGATCACCGCCAGCGACTGGTCGAGCACCACCACTTCGTTGCCCTTCTCGGTGGAGACGAAAATCATCCCCGTACCCTTGGCGACGGCACGCGGCACGGCGCTCGCCGCCACCAGCGCCGCCGCCGTCGCGACGAATGTGCGTCGGGTGAACCTCATTTTACGATGAACTTCCCCTTGAGCCCGCGGTTCTCGTAGCCCGGCACGTAGATTTCATACTCGCCGGGACGGATCGGCACGAACGAAATGTTGAACGTGCCGGCATCGTCGAACTCCACCGAGTAGAGCCCGTAGCTCTTCACTTCGAGATCGTTGACGACGATCT
>JAEUMC010000351.1 GCA_016793415.1 Devosia sp.
CAGGGCAGCTCGGCGCTCTTACCAAAGAGAAGTGCTCGTAGCGTGGTGGACGGGACTAGCTTGGCGCGGCTGTTCGGGCGCGGCGAATCCCGCTTGCATGTTCATGGCTAACGAAAGCCGTCATTTCGACGTATGAGGGTACCACCTCATACAGCCAGATTCCCGATGTTCGAAACGCTGAAGACCTTCATCTCCGAGTTTGTCGGCATCTCCAAGGATGCCCTTCAAGTTCACCTTGGTCTGGCCGTCTATGTGCTGGCGATGGCGGCGTTCCGGGTCGGGCCGGCGAGCATCAAGCCTGTCGTAGCTGTCCTCGTCGTCGAGCTGTTGAACGAAGTGTCGGACACCTTCCACTACCGGCACGGCGCCTGGCAGGTTTGGAACAACGACCCAACCAAGGACATCGTCAACACCATCCTCTGGCCGGTGGTGATTTTTGCCTTCTTCTGGCTACGGTCTCGCTGGCTGGCTAGGCGGCTTGCTGAACCGAGCGCGACACCACCGACTGGCTCTTGAGGCGTCATGGTTCTGCTGGCATCACCGCCGAGCCGCTGTCACGGTTGATGAAGCGCAGCCAAACCACCATCCAGAAGGGCAACACGACTGCCACTGCGCCCCAGCCGACAGCGGAGGCGATGACGGCACCGCCAGCGCCGATAGCGTCAGCGAGGGGCGGAACAAAGACGAGGGCCGCGGCGAACAACACCGATGCGGCGAGCCAGGCACCGAGTGCCGGGTTGCTGAACACGGCGGCCAGCCGCGGACGACCATCATCGAAGGCCATGACAAAGCCGAGCGCGGCGTGCCCCACGAACCAGGCCACGAGCGCGAGTGTTCGTGCGCCGGCCAGTCCATCCTGCGCAACATTCAAGAGGAAGGCTCCGAGCACGATCGCAGCGAGAGTGACAGCACCGGCGACAATGGCCGACACCATCGAGCGGTCGAAGAACGGCGCGTTCGGGTCGCGCGGTGGCCGGGACAGAACGTTGGAGTCAGCTGGCTGCCCGACGAAGGCGAGGGCCGCACCGAGGTCCATGAACAGCTCGAGGATCACGATCTGCACGGGAGCGAAAGGTAGCGGCAGGCGCAGGATGGCGGCGACCGCACTGATGAGGATCAGCGCGAGCTTCACCGCCAGGTAGAAGCGGATCGCCTTGCGGAAATTATCGAACAGGCGCCGGCCCTCCTGGACGGCTTCGACAATGGTGCTGAAGCTGTCGTCGGTGAGGACGACGCCGGCTGCCTGCCTTGCCGCGTCGCTGCCGACATGACCCATCGCGACGCCAACGGACGCAGCCCTGAGCGCCGGCGCGTCGTTAACGCCGTCGCCCGTCACCATGACGACACCACCCGCGGAGGTCAGTGCCTCAACGATCCTGAGCTTGTCCTCCGGCTGCGCCCGAGCGATCACGGCGCCATCGCGCAGAGTCTCGGCCAGAGCGGTATCGTCGAGCGCCGCGAGATCGCTGCCGAGGAACTGGTGGCGCACCTCGATGCCGGCCTCCTCGGCAATTCTTGCTGCCGTGGTCGGCTGGTCGCCGGTGATCACCGTCACGCCAACGCCGGCGCCGCGAAGGGCCTCCATGGCCGGCACCACCTCGGGACGAACGGGATCGCGAAGGACGACAACACCCTCGAAAACGAGGCCACTCTCGGCGGCATCGCGTGAGGCCGGTAGCGCATCGGCGGAGCGCGACGCGACACCGAGCACGCGGCCGCCTTCACCGAGCGCCGCTGCGCTGGCCAGCAGGGCTGTGCGCTTTGCATCATCGAGCGCCTCCGTTCCGCTGGCGGTCCGGTGGGTCGAGCAGTGCGCCAGGACGGCCTCCGGTGCGCCCTTGACACCAATCAGGTAGGCACCATCGACCTTTCCGTATCCCGAAGCGAGGCGGCGGGCCTGGTCGAACGGAAACTGACCTCCCCCGACGACTTTGGGGGCCGCCTCGCGGATCGCCGCGTCCATCGGGTCGATAAATGTCCCGCCTTCCTCGGGCTCGCTGGCGAGCGCGGCAGCGCGACGAAGCCCGTCGTCTGCGGCATCATCTGAACCGAGCAAGGCAGCGGCCGAAATGGCCTTGTCGAGCGTCATCCGGTTGAGGGTCAGCGTGCCGGTTTTATCCGTGCAGATGGTGGTCACAGCGCCCAGCGTTTCGGCGGCTCGCAACTGCCTGACGATTGCCCCGCGGCGGGCCAGCTTGAGGCTTCCGATGCCAAGCACGACAACGATCAGCACGGCCAGCTCTTCGGGGATTGTCGCGAAGGCGAGCGAAAGCCCGGTGAGCAGCATTTCCAGTGGGGGTTGGCCGGCAGCGATGCCGATCAGCGGGATGATGACGCTGACGGCGATGGCGACCCACAGCAGGGTGCGGGCCAGTTCCGCCATGCGCCGCTGCATCGGCGTCTTTGGCTCCCGCGTGGCCGCAACGAGCTCGGCAATCTTGCCCAGCGTAGATTGCGCGCCCGTACGGGTCACTTCCGCCCGTCCCGCACCGCGCACAACTAACGTGCCGGCGAGAAGCTCGGGTGCCTGCAGGTCATGCGGAACCGGATTCGATTCCCCCGTGACCAGGGACTCATCGACGGCAACATCCTGAGCCGTGACCAGCCGCACGTCGGCCGGCACGCGCGATCCCGCCCGCAACTCGATAAGATCGCCGGGCACAAGCCGTTCGACAGGGTGCTCGGCCAGTTGTCCGTCGCGCCAGAGCAGTGCCTTGGGTTCGGCCAGGGCGGCAAGCGCGGAGATCGCGCGTCCGGCTCGCCACTCGACGGCGGCCTCGGTGATGGCGACCGTCACGATGACGCCCAGCACGATCAGCGCGTCACGAACCTCCCCAAACACGAAGTAGAGGACACCGACCGCGAGCAGCAGCATGACCAGCGGCTCGCGCAGAGACTCGAGGAGTTCGTCCCAGAATGTCTCCTCGCGCCGGGTCGTTACGGCGTTGGGGCCATGCTCTACGAGGCGGCGCGTGGCTTCCGTTGTCGACAGGCCGCGGGGATCAGCGGCGGTACCGGTAGGGGAAGGAATGTCGCTCATTGCTGGTCTCCAGCTGTCGTTGCCCCGTCAGGATTCACTGGCCGGTTCTCTGCCTGGGCGTCAAAGACCCGCTGGGCGAACTCGTCGAGAAGCGCGACGCAGCGTCCCAGTCTATCGTTGGCCTCCGGCCCCAGAGTCGCCTGACAGAAGTCGAGCTTCCGGATCTTTTCGAGCCAGGTCTGAAGCTTCTTGAGGTCCTCGTCATTCTCCTCGAGCTCGGCGAATGTGAACTTGCCGGCCGCGCTCTCACGGGCAATCTCTGCCTCGAAAGCCTCGCAGCGCTCGATGAACTCACGGAATGACTCGTCGCGTTCAGCGTTGAAGCGCCCCGTGATCTTGTCGTCCTGGACGCTATCGAGGCCGGTGGACTCGAAGAGCAGAGCCTCGCCGCCCATTTCGGCGATCTCGTTTTCGATGAGCTTCAGGCGCCGCTGATGGTCTTCGGTTTTCGGCATCACGCACACCCCGCCTTGCAGGTAGACGGCCCCGAGGGACTTGATCTTGCGCCAAATGGCCAGGCGCTTGCGGCTGGGCTCGGGCGGCACCTTGTATGTC
>JAEUMC010000352.1 GCA_016793415.1 Devosia sp.
TCGAGGGCGCCCCAGCCCGCGAGGGTGCGGCGATCCTCGATCAGTATGGCGCCGAGATCGGCGTCGTCACCTCCGGCGGCTTCGCGCCGACCCTCAGCCGCGCCATCGCCATCGGCTTCGTACCGCCCGATCACGCCGCGCCGGGCACCAGGCTGCAAGTGCTGGTGCGCGGCAAGACCCAACCGGCGGAAGCCGTCGCCACCCCATTCGTTCCCCATCGCTATGTCCGGAAGGCCAGCAAATGACCAAGTTCACCAAGGATCACGAATACATCACTGCCGATGGCACCGTGGGCATCACGCCCTATGCGCAGGAGCAGCTGGGCGACATCGTCTATGTCGAGCTGCCCAAGGTCGGCCAGAAGCTGAAGGCCGGCGACGAAGCCGCGGTGGTCGAATCCGTGAAAGCCGCTTCCGAGATCTACTCGCCCGTCTCCGGCACCGTGACCGCCGTCAACGACGCGCTCTCGGGTGAACCCGGCCTCATCAACTCGTCGCCTGAGGCCGACGGCTGGATCTTCAAGCTCGCGCTCGACAATCCGTCCGAGCTCGATGGGCTGATGGATGCGGCGGCTTATGAAGAACTGACCAAGTGAGCCGACTGCTGGCAGACGGCCCCCTCCCATCCTCCCCCATAAAGGGGGAGGTGCCCCGCTGGGGCCTGGGCACGATCGAGCCACAGCCTCGACTCTTCACCTCCCCCTTTATGGGGGAGGCCGGGAGGGGGCCGTCTGCAGCAGTTACCCACTCTTCCTCCTACGGAATCAACTGATGCGCTATCTCCCCCATTCCGAGCACGAGCGGGCCGATATGCTCGCCGTCATCGGCGCCCGGACCGCCGAGGACCTGTTCGCCCGCGTCCCCACACACGCGCTGCTGCGCGAGCCGGTGAACCTGCCGCGCCATTCGCCCGAGTTCCTCGTCGAGGCCAGGATGAAGGCGCTGGCTGGCCGCAACCACGCTGCGGGCGACGGCCCGTTCTTCATCGGCGCCGGCGCCTATCGGCATCACGTGCCGGCCAGCGTCGATCACCTGATCCAGCGTTCGGAGTGGCTCACCGCCTACACGCCGTATCAGCCGGAGGTCTCGCAGGGGACCCTCCAGATGCTGTTCGAGTTCCAGACCCAGGTGGCCCACCTCACCGGCATGGAGGTCGCCAACGCCTCGATGTATGACGGCTCGACCGCCACCGCCGAGGCAGTGCTGATGGCCCGCCGCCTCACCCGCCGCAACCGCATCATCCTGTCGGGCGGCCTCCACCCGCACTACCGCGATGTGGTGCGCACCTATCTCGGCGATGGTCCCGACCTGGTCTGCCTGCCGGCCTCGCCGGAAGGGCAGGGCGACATCCTCAACCGCATCGACGGCGAGACCGCCGCGATCGTCGTCCAGACTCCCGACTTCTACGGCCACCTGCGCAACCTCCGCGCTGCTGCCGATGCCGCGCACGCGGCCGGCGCGCTGCTGATCGTGGTGGTGACCGAAGTGGTGTCGCTCGGCCTGATCGAGGCGCCGGGCGCGCTCGGCGCCGACATCGTGGTGTGCGAGGGCC
>JAEUMC010000651.1 GCA_016793415.1 Devosia sp.
GAGCTGCCAGCAGTTCCGCGCCTTCCTGCTCGATCTCGCCAAGGCGGTTACGCCCGAGAACATCATCCTGTTCGGCCACAGCCATGGCGCGCGCCTGGTGCACGCCGCCCTCACCGACTGCGAGTTTCGCGGCGAGCTGCCAGGGGCGTTTCCGGGCAAGTTCAACAACGTGGTCTATGCCGCGCCCGATATCGATACCGACCAGTTCCTGCAGTCGTTCCAGCAACTGGCGAGTGTTGCGAGCAAGGTCACCATCTATGCTTCCGACAAGGATTTCGCGCTCGATGCCAGCGGCAACCTTGCGCGCGGCGGCCTGCCGCGTCTGGGTGTCGGCGGGCCCAACATGACGGTGGTCGCCGGCGTCGACAGCGTCGATGCCTCGGACCTGCCGGGCATCGAAGCCGAATTTGGCCACGCCTACGCCTTCCTCGACGAAACGGTGATGGCGGACGTGAAGGCAACGCTCGAAGGCGCCCCCAGCCATCCGTGTCGCTCAGGCGACGCCGCCTCGGGCTTCCGGCTGGTGAGCAACTGCCTCTAGCCACCGAGCCCGCGGGCGCCGACCAGCCTGCCGCAGGGCGGGTGGCGCCGTGCTGCCGCCATCGGTTAGCATTGCGCCGGGCTGCTTCGCCCGCCCCGCAGAAATAATTCTCGCCCGCCTGTCGATCTCGTCATCCCCCCGTTCGACCGATCGCCGGTAACCTGCCAGCATATGGAGATGACAATGCAGTACCTGCTGATGATCTATGGTGACGAAGCGGCGATGAGAGCGGCGACGCCCGAACAGGGCAAGGCGATGGGCGAGGCCTATGCGCGCTTCACCCAGGATATCGTCAAGAGCGGGCACCTCAAGGGCGGCGACAAGCTGAAGCCCTCGAACACCGCCACCACCATCCGCCGCGGCGACGGCAAATCGCTCACCACCGACGGGCCGGTCGCCGAGACGCGCGAGCAGCTCAGCGGCTACTACATCGTCGAGGCCAGGGACCTCGACGAGGCCCTGATGATCGCCGGCAAGATCCCGTTCAGCGCCGGCGCGGTGGAAGTCCGGCCGATCGACAGCCTCGCGCGCATGTACTGAGGCACGGCGCTGATCGACCGAGCCGACATCGAAGCGGTCTATCGCCACGAGGCGGGTCGCGTGCTGGCCACGCTGATCCGCCTCGTCGGCGATTTCGAGCTGGCCGAGGAAGGCGCGCAGGACGCCTTCGAGGCGGCGCTGCTGCGCTGGCCTGAGACCGGCCTGCCCGACAATCCGCGCGCCTGGCTGGTCAATACCGGACGGCACAAGGCCATCGACCGTATCCGCCGCCGCGTCACGCTGCGCGGCAAGCTGAAGACCCTGGCGGCCGAACGCGCCATTGCCGGGGCGGAGGCAGACCTCGAGGAGATCGAGGACGATCGGCTGCGGCTGATCTTCACCTGCTGCCACCCAGCGCTGGCGCTCGAAACTCGAGTGGCGCTGACGCTGCGCACCATCTGCGGGTTGAGCACCGCCGCGGTCGGCAGCATTTTCCTCGTCAGCGAGGAGACCATGGCGCAGCGCCTGGTGCGCGCCAAGGCGAAGATCCGCGACGCCGCCATTCCCTATGAAGTACCGGGCCGCGAGCTGCTGGCCGAGCGGCTGGCCGGGGTGCTGGCCGTGGTCTACCTGGTGTTCACCGAGGGCTATGCCCCGAGCGCCGGCACGGCGACCACCCGGCCCGAACTCTGCGCCGAGGCGATCCGGCTTTGCCGCCTGCTTGACCAGCTGCTGCCGGGCGAACCTGAGATTGCCGGCCTCCTCGCCCTGATGCTGCTGCATGCCGCACGGCTCGATGGGCGGAGCGACGGCGCCGGCGAATTGCTGCTGCTCGAGGAGCAGGATCGCTCCCGCTGGGACCGCGCCGCCATCGCCCAAGGCAAGGCATTGGTCGAGCGGGCCCTCGCGGCACCGCGGGCATCGGTCCTTATGGCGTGCAGGCGGCGATCGCCGCGCTCCACGCCGAGGCCCCGAGCTTCGCCGCCACCGACTGGCCGCAGATCTCAGCGCTCTACCAGGTGCTGCTGCGCCTCGCCCCGACGCCAGTGGTCGAACTCAACGCCGCCGCAGCCTTGTCGATGGTCGATGGCCCGGAGCGGGCGCTGCAGCTGGTCGAGGCGCTGGCGGCCACCGGCGCGCTCGACAACTACTGGCCGCTGCACGCGGCACAGGCCGACCTGCTCGATCGGCTGGGACGGAAGGCCGAAGCGCAAGCGGCTTATGCCCGGGCTTTGCCGCTGGTGCGGCTCGAGGCGGAGCGGCGATTGCTGGAGCGCAAGATGCGGGGGTGAATCAGCGCGTGCGGCTCAATCCAACCTATTTCGCAAACCGCCGTGCCCCGGCCACACACCCGATCACCGCCATCGTCACCAGCAGCATGGCCGGCGTCACCGTCTCGCCCAACAGCCCCGCTGCCAGTGCCAACCCGAAGAACGGCTGCAGCAGCTGCAATTGCCCGACAGCGGCGATGCCGCCCTGCGCCAGGCCGCGATACCAGAAGACAAAGCCGACCAGCATGCTGAACAGCGAGACGTAGGCGAGGCTGAGCCGGGCCGGCAGGCCGACGGACGCGAACGATGCCGGCCACCAGAGCACCGTCAGTACCGCCATCAGCGGCAGCGACAGCAGCAGCGCCCATGAGATCACCTGCCAGCCGCCCAGCGTGCGCGACAGCTTCGCCCCCTCGGCATAGCCGAGCCCGCAGACGATGATCGCCGCCAGCATCAGCCCATCGCCGAGCGGCGACGCCTCGCCGCCCTGCGCCAGCGCAAAGCCGGCGACCAGCAGGCTGCCCAAGAGCGAGAAGGCCCAGAAGGCCGGCTTCGGCCGCTCGCCGCCGCGGATCACCCCGAAGATCGCCGTCGACAGCGGCAACAGCCCGATAAAGACGATGGAATGCGCCGAGGTGACGTGCTGCAGCGCCAGCGCCGTCAGCAGCGGAAAGCCGACCACCACGCCCAAGGCAACGATGGCGAGCGAGCCGAGGTCGCTCGCCCGTGGCCGGGGCTGCCGGAACAGCAGCAGCAGCCCGAGCCCGAGCAGCCCGGCAATGC
>JAEUMC010000369.1 GCA_016793415.1 Devosia sp.
GGCCGAACCCGACTGTTAGCACAGGTCCGGCGCAAATGAACGCGGGTCCCTCGGCTCGCCGCCAAATCGACAGGAGCCAGGCATGGCCAAGCTCGTATTCGGAATGATGCAGTCGCTCGATGGCTATGTCGCCGGCGTCGAGGGCCAGCCTGGCCTGCCGATGCCCGACGATGCGCTGCACCTGCACTTCAGCACTCAGCTCAGCGGCTTCTCGGGCAGCCTGCTCGGCCGGCGCATGTACGAGATCATGCGCTACTGGGACGGCGAGGAAGCCGAAGAGGGCGAGGTCGGTCTCGCCTTTGCCACAGCTTGGCGGGCGAAGCCGAAATGGGTCGTCTCACGCACCCTGAAATCGGTCGGGCCGAACGCCACTCTGGTGAGCGGCGATCTCGAAACAGCCATCAAGGCGCTGAAGGCCGAGCAGTCGGGCATCATCGACGTCGCCGGCCCGGAACTGGCGGGCAGCTTGAGCGAGCTCGGCCTTATCGATGAGTACCAGCTCTACTTCCGGCCTGTCGTGCTTGGCCGCGGCAAGCCATTCTTCCAAGGCGCACGGCCGACGCTCCGCCTCGAGGCCAGCGAACAGATTGGCGATACGATGCGGCTTACCTACGTCCCGGCCTGAATCTGCACACACGTCGCTGCATTGGTTCACTCGTCTCTCAGCCGGTAGGCGAGCGCGGGCCAGGCGCTGCTGGCAAACCATTCCAGCAGGTGCTTGCGGAAGGATGACCCCGAAATCGCCACGCCCGTCCGCCACCACCAGACGACGTCAGCCGCCTGCTCTCCGGCAATCGAGGGATAAACGTAGAGGCAGCCCAGGTATGCGCCATCGCTGTTTTCGATCACCCAGGCAAAGCTGCGGCGCGCTTCGAATTCCCGCTGGTGCCAGGCGAGGTCGATGAGGTTCTTGTCCCTGGTCAGGCCGTCCGGCCAGGTGGATCCCGGGTTGGCAGCCTTGATCTCGGTTGCACTGGCCATCACCGCACTGAAATCTCGTTCGAGGTCGCTGACCGACAGAGCCCTGAGGGTGAATTCGCCGAGCGCATGCAGGGCGGGGATCGTGCGATCCTTGAACAGCGGATGCGGTCTCATCGCGATGCCTCGGCCACCGGGCGGACCTCGGCCAGCCGCCTGACCGAATAGTCGTCCTTCCAGCACACCGCGGCCTCCCAGGCGGCAGAGGCCTGCGCGACGATGTCATGCGCATCGCCTTCGAAGCCGGCGGCGTTGAAGGGCAGGTCGAGGTCGAGATCGGCGACGTCGACATGTGCCTCGTCCCAGTCGATCAGCGCCACCCGATCCTCGGTCATCCTCACATTGCCGGGGTTGGGGTCGCCATGCACCGCGCTCATCGGTCGCCCCACCAGTCTCGCCCAGGCGGCTCGGCACCGCGCCACCGCCTCGGCTGGCATCGCGTTGAGGTCGATCCGCGTGCCCCTGTCGACGACCAGCAGGTCGGTCGAGGAGCGCCAGCCCGGCCGCTGCGGCCAGCCCGCGGTCAGTCGGTGCAGCTCACGCAGCGTCGCCGCCACACGGCGCCAGTCGTCTGCCGACTGCGGCGGCCTGCCATCCATGTACTTCATCACCACCAGTCCATCGACGAACAGCCGCCCATCCACGGTCGGGATCGGCGCCGGCACGGCGAGGCCGTTCTGTTCGAGGTGCTGTAGCAATCCGGCCTCCCAGCCGAGATCGGCGTCGCTGCGCTTGCCTAGGCGAGCCACCGCCAACTGCCCGCCGATCCGTACACTCCAGATGTCGTTGGCGACGCCGCCGGTCAGCCGCTCGACGCGCACCACATCGTCGCCCCAGAGCTTGAGTGCTTCCCAACCCACTGGCGACCCTCCTCGATCCGTCCGGCCCGGCTTGAGTAGAGGAAGCGCCTCGCCGGGACAACCCGGCCGGCAGTCTGAGCCATTGCACAGGCCGTGCGGAACGCGTCCCATCTCCCCAGAGGAGCGAAGGGGCGCTGCGACATGGCAGGTGACGACATGAACTCGGCTCCAGCCGGCCATTGTCACGTTGCCGTCTCGAAGGCAGGGTAGGCGACAGGCTCAATCAGCCCGTAGGTCCGCCATGCCGCTTGCCTCGCTCTCCCGCCGTCATCTTTTGCTGCTCCTCGGCTCCACCGCGGCCTTGCCGATGCTGCCCAACGCGGCTTACGCCCAGTCGGCGCCGGCGGCGCGACTGATCATCCTGTCCGATCTGCATTCGGCCTATGAGCGGAGCGCCCAGCTGCTCGCTGCCGTCGCGGCCGAGATCGCGGCGAGCCCGGCTCCGGCAGCCATTCTGATCAACGGCGATGTGTTCGAGCTTGGCAATGTCGTCGCCACGCGCTCCGAAGGGGCCGTCGACTGGAAGCTGCTCGAACGGCTGTCCCGGCTGGCGCCGACCGTGCTGAACATCGGCAATCACGAGCCCGACATGATCAACGACCTGGCGCTGCTGATTGCCCGCGCCCGCCGCGCCGGCCTCACCGTGGTCAGCAACATCACCGACAAACGCACCGGCGCGCCCTATACCCAGGCCGGCTTCCAGCTCGATCTCGGGCCAGTACCGGTGGCGCTGGTCGGCATCGCTACCCCGGCGATCGCCACCTATCCCAAGGCGACACGCGACCAACTCGGCATCCCTGACCCGGTAGAGTGGGCCACCGCCAACCTCGACAGCAACCTGCCGCCGGGCAGCCTGCACGTCGTGCTCAGCCATGCCGGCGTCGTCGCCGACCGCGGTATCCTGCCGCTGCTCGGCGACGGATCGCTGCTGGTCGGCGGCCACGACCACCTGGTGTTCGACCATGCCGAGGGCAAGACCCGCTACGTCCACACTGGTTCGTGGAGCAGCCTGCTCACCGTCGTCGATATCGCGGCCGATCGGGCCCTGTCGCTCCGTCAGGTGCACGTCGATCGCAACGGCGCGGCCGACGCCGAGCTGACGGCGCTGATCGGCGCCACTTTCGCCGAGCACCTCACTGAAGCAGAGCTTGCCATCGTCGGCATCAGCGAGAAGGCGCAGACGCTGGGCGAAAGCGCTCGTTTCGCCGCCGGGGCACTGGCTGCCGCCGGAGCAGGCGATATCGGCTTCATCGGCCACACCACCTTCGGCACCGGCCTGCCGTCGGGCGAGGTCACCAAATATGCCTTCGATTCCGTCGTCCGCTTCGACGGCAAGCTGATGCGGGCCGAGGTGGATCGCACGACCCTCGACGCGCTGCTCGTCCGCTGCAACCAGGATGGCGACATCCCGCTCAGCGCCCGCACCGGCGATTTCCTCTACGCCGCGCCTGTCGAGCTGGCCGACAAGCCCACGTACACCATCGTCTGCAATGACTGGTCGGCCACCAACCAGAAATCCTATTTCGGCCGCGAGGATCTCGCCTTCACCGAAATCTCCGACCTCAAGGTCAAGGCCACGGTGGTCAAGGCGCTGAACGCCTGAATGGACTACCGTCTTCCAATCATCGCACCGGCAGGAGTCGATTTCCCGTAAGACCCCCCTCAAGCCTCGAGCTTCGCCCGCACGCTGTCGCGCATCCTCGCCATGCGTTGCTGCATTTCGATCACCCCGTCGAGGTCCTCGCCGCTGGCCAGCGCCAGCTCCACCGCGGCCAGCTGGCCATCGGCCTTCAGCGCCAGCCCGGCTTCGGTGATCTCGACGTCGAGCACCCGCTCGTCGTCCTTGTTGCGGGTGCGCTTCACCAGCCCAGCCGCTTCCAGCTTCTTCAGCAGTGGCGTCAGGGTGTTCGATTCCAGCATCACCAGGTCGGTGAGCGCCTTCATCGTGATCTTGCCGTTTTCCCACAGCACCATCATCACCACGAATTGCGGGTAGGTGAGGCCGAGCTTGTCCAGCATCGGCCGGTAGAACCGGCTGAAGGCGTGGCTCAGCGAATAGGCTGAGAAGCACAGCAGCACATCGAGCTTCAGCTGCTCGGCAAGCTCTTTCTTGTCCATCGAATGTCTCCAGTCGTGCCTTCCATATAAGACGCGTGCGATTGAATCGCAAGCGATCAATGCATGGCGGCCATGCATTGGCGTGCGTTGAAGGATATTAGATCGCATGCGATCTAATCGACATCGCAATGACGCGACAGACTTTCAAACGGGAGATTGAAATGACCACCAACCTCGAAACCTCGGCCGCCTTTGCCGCTGCCAATGCCGCAAAGACCAAGACCGCGCTGTTCATCACCGGCGCCTGGATGCACACCTCGAGCTGGGACAAGCTGCGCTCAGTATTCGAAGCCGCCGGCTACAAGACCCTGGCGCCGGCCTGGCCCTATCTCGAAGGCAACCCGGCCGAGCTGCGCGCCAACCCCGACAAGCGGCTGGGCACCCTGACCTTCGGCAAGATCGTCGATCATTACGCCAGGATCATCGACGGGCTCGACGAACAGCCGGTGATTATCGGCCATTCGATGGGCGGCCTGATCACCCAGTTGCTGCTCGATCGCGGCTACGGCGTTGCCGGTATCGCCATGGATCCCGGCCCGATCGCCGGCGCACTGCCCGGCCCGGTGTCGCTGCTCGCCGCGCTGCCGCCGATCTTCGCCGGCCCGGGCAACAGCCAGACCATTACCCGCGAGGGCTTTGCCAAGAACTTCGCCAACACCCTGAACGCCGCCGACCAGCAGGTCGCCTATGACGACTATGTCGTGCCCACTCCGACCAACATCTTCTACCAGGCCGCCGGCATGTTCGGCACCGCGGTCAAGGTGAAGGATCGCAAGCAGCCTTTGCTGGTGATCTCGGCGGAGCATGATCGCACCGTCACCCCGTACCTCGCCAAGGCGATCTTCAACATCCAGAAGAAGTCGCCCGCCCGCACGGACTTCCACCAGTTCGCTGACCGCTCGCACTTCCTCGCCGGCGAGAAGGGGTGGGAAGAGGTTGCCCACTACGCGCTGGACTGGGCCAACGAAGTCACCCAGGCGCCGTCGATCCACTGACGGCAGCGGTGTCCCCTGTTATCCTCCCCCGCCACGCGCGGGAGGATAACGGCGAGACGGGCGCCACCACTCTCCGCCATTCCCCCAGCCTCGGGAATCTCGTACCCATCGGGATATGCCCTGAGGGGAGGGGAAGTTGATCCGCCGGACTACCCGTATCGCAGTTGCCGTGATTGTGCTCGCCGCCCTCACTGCCTGTTCCTCGATCCCTATCGGCACCGCCTCGAAGCTGCGTGGCCTCGACTATCTCAACGACGATGTCGCGAGCCTGCTGCTCGCCTTCGACCTGCCGCCCTCGCTCGAACCCGTGCAAGGCGCCTCGACCATCGGCTTCGACATCACCACGCCGTCGAGCGGCGAGCGCCACATCAAGGCGACGCTGGTCGCGGCCGATGGCGGCGATCTCGCCGGCACGCTGCCGCCGCCCTCGGGCGAGCGGAACTACTACCTGTTCGGTTTCTCCGATCCCGACAAGCAGGCCATCCGCGAGGCGCAGGCCTGGGCGAGGACGCTACCAGCCGGCAACAATGCCTTGTCCATATCGCTCAGCCCAAAGCTCTGCCGCACTGAGCCGATCGATCCGGCCAAGACCACCGTTTCCGCCCTCGTCGCGCTGCCCGGTGCCGCTGGCCTCGCGCCGCTGCTCAGCAACCAGCCGCTCTCGGTCGTGCTGGCCAGCGCCCCGATCAAGGATGTTCCGCCCTGCGCCGGGCATTCCGGCTAACCCCGATAGCGCAGCGCCTCGACGAACGCGGTGAAGGCCGGCGAGGGCTGGCGGCGGTGGGGGTAGTAGAGGTGATAGCCCTGCCACAGCGGTGACCAGTCGGCCAGCACCTCCACCAGCTCGCCGCTCTCGATGTACTTGCGCGCCATATACTCCGGCACGTTGCCGAGTCCGTGCCCGTCGAGCGCCGCATCGAGCACCGGCAGGATCGAGTTGAAGACCAGCTGCCCCTCGACCCGCACGTTGAGCTCGCGGCCGTCCTTCTTGAACTCCCAGGCATAGAGGCTGCCGGCGGTGGTCAGCCGAAGGTTGATGCACTGGTGGTTGGTGAGCTCGTGCGGCGTCAGCGGCGGCGAGCGCTGTTCGAGGTATTCAGGCGTCGCCACCACGCTGAACCGCCAGTCCGGCCCGATCCGCACCGCGATCATGTCCTTGGACAGTGCCTCGCCCAGCCGCACTCCGGCATCGAGGCGCTGCTCGACGATGTCGACAAAGCCGTTCTGGATCGCCAGTTCCACCGTGATGTCGGGATAGCGCGTGAGGAACGTCTTCAGCATCGGCCGGAACACCGAGGCCACCACCGAGTCGCCGCACGACACCCGGATGGTCCCGGCCGGCCGGTCGCGCAGCTCGCTCAGCGCCGCGATCTCCGCCTCGATCTGCTCGAAATGCGGGCCGACCGAGTTCACCAGCCGCTGCCCCGCCTCGGTCGGCGCGACGCTGCGCGTCGTCCGCGACAACAATCTGAGCCCCAGCCGCTCTTCCAGGCCCTTGATCGAGTGACTGAGCGCCGACGGCGTCACCCCCAGCTTCGCCGCCGCGCGGGTAAAGCTCTGCTCTCGCGCCACCGCGAGGAAGGCCTGCATGTCATCGATCGGGGTGCGTGCCATTACTGAGCCATGCTCACAACTACATGTAGATTATCGATCCTAATCGAGGGCGTTGCGGCTGGCTACATTGCCATGGCAGCAAGGAGTGCATCGCCATGGAGATCTATCGCGCCGGCAGCCGGCCCTCGGGCAGGGGCCCCGCAGACTGGTTCACCGGAACGGTTCGCGTCGATCCGCTGTTCAACCCGGAAGCGCCCGATCGGGTGCAGGGTGCCAGCGTCAGCTTCGAGCCCGGCGCCCGCACCAACTGGCACACCCACCCGCTCGGCCAGACCCTGGTGGTGCTCCACGGCGTCGGCCGGGTGCAGCGCTGGGGTGGCCCGATCGAGGACATTCGCCCCGGCGACGTTGTCTGCTTTGCCCCGGGCGAAAAGCACTGGCACGGCGCCGCACCGCTCACCGCCATGACCCATCTCGCCATCCAGGAGGTGGAGAACGGCAAGGTGGTCGACTGGCTCGAGCCGGTCTCCGACGCCCAATACGCGACGCCCCAGGTGACGCCGTCTGCCTAGACCTGAAGGGACCCATCATGCTGGCCACCATCCTCCACGCCCCCGGCGACGTGCGCGTCGAACAGCGCGACGAACCGAAAATCCTCAAGCCCACCGATGCGATCATCCGCCTCTCGGCCACCTGCATCTGCGGCTCGGACCTCTGGCCGTTCCGCGGCGCCAACCCGGTCACCGCGCCGATGGCCATGGGCCACGAATATTGCGGCGTGGTGGTTGAGGTCGGCAGCGAGGTGAAGACCGTCCGGCCAGGGCAGTTCGTCGTCGGCTCGTTCGTCCTCTCCGACAATACCTGTCCGCACTGCCGCCACGGCTTCCACTCCTCCTGCGAGCAGCGCGAATTCATGACCGGCGGACAGGCGGAACTGGCGCGCGTGCCGCTCGCTGATGGCACCTTGATCGCGACCGCCGAGTTGCCGCCGGACGATCTGATCCCCAGCCTTCTCGCCGCCTCCGACGTGCTCGGCACCGGCTGGTATGCCGCCGACGCCGCCCGCGTGCAGCCGGGCTCCACCGTGGTGGTGGTCGGCGATGGGGCCGTGGGCCTGATGGGCGTGCTGGCCGCCAGACAGCTCGGCGCCGACCGCATCATCGCCATGAGCCGGCACAAGTCGCGGCAGGATCTGGCGCTCGACTATGGCGCCACCGACATCGTCGCCGAGCGCGGCGAAGCCGGGGTGGCGCGGGTCCGCGAACTGACCCGGCGCATCGGCGCCGATGCGGTGCTCGAATGCGTCGGCACCCAGGAATCGATGCAGACTGCCATCGATTGCGCCCGCCCGGGCTCGATGATCGGCTATGTCGGCGTGCCGCATGGTGTGACCTTCGACGGCCAGCAGCTGTTCTTCGCGCAGCGCGGCATGATCGGCGGGCCGGCGCCGGTGCGCCGCTTCCTGCCGCAACTTCTCGACCTTATCCTCACCCGCCGGATCAACCCCGGCAGGGTGTTCGATCTCGAACTGCCGCTCCGCGACGCCGCAGCTGGCTATCGCGCCATGGACGAGCGCCGCGCCATCAAGGCGCTGCTTCGCGTCTAACCCCAAGGAGATGACAATGCAGAAGCGCAAACTCGGGCAAGGGCTTGAAGTCTCGGCCATCGGCCTCGGCTG
>JAEUMC010000659.1 GCA_016793415.1 Devosia sp.
AAGCTGCCACCACCACCTATCGCGGCACGGCTTCGGCCAGTGGCCTCAACCTCTTCGTGTAGGAGTCTCCGATGGCCGTTTCTGGTGTCAGCTCGAACAACAACAGTGCCCTCAGCGGCACGCGGCAGACCATCGCGCAGAACTTCGATACCTTCCTGCAGCTGTTGACCACGCAGCTCAAGAACCAGAACCCGCTCGATCCGCTCGATACCAACCAGTTCACCCAGCAGCTGGTGCAATTCACCGGCGTCGAGCAGCAGCTCAAGACCAACGAGTTCCTCGAGGCGATGATGACCTCGACCCAGACCGCCAACAACTCGCAGGCGGTGAGCTATGTCGGCAAGATCGTCACTGCCTCGGGCGTCAAGTCGGAGCTGGTGAAGGGAGAGGCCAAGTGGCACTTCGCCGTCGACGCCAAGGCCGACATCGTCGCCACGGTGAAGGACGCCAAGGGCAACGTCGTCTACACCAAGGCCGGCACGGTCGATAAGGGCGAGAGCGTCTTCACCTGGGACGGCATCGGCAACGATGGCACCAAGAAGCCGGACGGCACCTATTCGGTCAGCATCGAGGCGCGCGACACCGCCACCGGCAAGCTGGTCGGCGTCGCCACCGAAATGACCGGCGAAGTCACCGGCATCGATTTTTCCGGCTCCGAGCCGGTGCTGATCGTCGGCGGCGCCCGCGTCAACCTCTCGGCCATCCTCTCGGTCCGCGCCAAGACGGCGGCAGATGAGACGCCGAAGGACGAGACGGCGGCCTAAACCAGACGGCAGTTCCTGTGACTGGAGAGTGAGGGTGGAGCCTGGAGCCCACCCCCACCCAGCTCCGCTACGGCTTCGCCTCTCCCTCCCCTTGATGGGGAGGGCAGCGAAGCTTGCCCGCATAGCGGGCTTAGCGCAGTTGGGTGGGGTGAGGCTGCGCGCTCCATTTCGCGGCCCCGATCACAACAAATAGAGACACATTTCCTGCAACTTGCGCTCAAGCCTTGCGGGCGGAATCGGTCACGCCCACCTGTGGAAATGTTAATGACAGGACACCCCGAGAGCCCCGGCTTTTAACGCATTTTAAGTAATGCCTTAGCCGAATTTTAAGTGCGATGGTCTAGGGTTCGGGATGTGGTCAGGTTGAGTAAGTGAGTACAATGACCGTACAAATGCGTCCGCGTGTAAAGTACGTGATCGGCCCGGATGGAAGTCCGTTGACGATCGCGGATCTACCCCCCAGAGACACTCGTCGCTGGGTTATCCGCCGCAAGGCCGAGGTCGTCGCCGCCGTTCGCGGTGGTCTGCTGAGCCTCGAGGAAGCCTGCCAGCGTTACACGCTTTCCGTCGACGAATTCCTGAACTGGCAGGCCGCCATCGACAAACACGGCCTGGCAGGTCTGCGCACCACCTGGATTCAGCACTACCGCGAAGGCTGAGGCCTTCACGAGCTGACGATCAACCCGCCCGGGCAGCCCGCGGCGGGTTTTGTCGTTTGTGGCGAAACCGAAACGCCGGTGGTTGTGCCCCTCCACCAGCGGTGCGGCTGTGTTAAGGCGTCCCCGCCCCCAAATACTTCTGCCCCGCCTCGGTCGCCTTCAACCGCTGATAGTGCTCGGCCACCGCCGGCAACTCGGCCCGGTCGAACGGGGTGGAGAACCAGCGGTGCGAGGAGAGGGCCAGCGCCAGGTCGGCGAGGCTGAGCCGCCCGTTGGCGACGTAGCCGCCGCCCGCCACCAGCCGCTCCTCCAGCATCCGCATGTTCGCCGTCCACTTGTCGACCGACTGCGCGATCCGCTCGGGGTCGGCGAAATCCGGGTTCCTCGCGAGGTACGCCGTCACCGCGTACAGCCACGACGGCAGCAGTTCGGTCGCCTGCCAGGTGAGCCATTGATCGACCAGCGCCCGCTGCCGCGCGTCCTCCGGCCACAGGTCGCTGCCCGTCTGCAGCGCCAGGTAGCGCATGATCGCGCTGCTCTCCCACAGCACGAACCCGTCGTCGACGATCACCGGCACGGTGCCGTTGGGGTTGAGCGCGAGGAACTCCGGCACTCTGGGGTCACGGTGTGGCATCCCCCAGACCTCGTGCTCATAGGCAATGCCGCAGAGGTCAGCCGTCCACAGCACCTTGCGGACATTGCTCGAGGTGACGCGCCCGAGAATTCTCACGGCGTATCCGCGCTCAGGTATTTCTGCCCTTCCGGCGTCGCCTTCAGCCGCTCGTAGTGCTCGCTGACGGCGGGCAAATCGGGCTTGTCGAACGGCGTCGAGAACCAGCGGTGGCTGGAGACTGCCAGCCCGATATCGGCGATGCTCAGCCGGCCATTGGCGGCAAAGCCGCCACCCGCCGCGAGCTGCGCCTCAAGGATCTGCATCCTCGCCGTCCAGCTGCGGATCGAATCTGCGATCCGCTGCTCGTCGGTATAGGCCGGGTT
>JAEUMC010000464.1 GCA_016793415.1 Devosia sp.
GGCGGCGCGACCTCGCTGGTGCGCGGCAGCAGCAGCGCCTGCGAGGCGGTGGAAAAGCTCTCGCGCCCCTCGAAGGCGACCTAGAGCGCCGCCCCCATCAGCACCACCGAGGTGATGCCGGTCATCACGATGCCGGCGAGCCAGGCAGTGCTCAGCTCGCGGCCCCTGGGGTGCTCGCCATCGACCGTGTCGAGGCTGAGCGGCGGGGCATCCTCGTAGCCGATCCGGCTGAGGGTGCGGCGAATGCGGCTGGCCGACGGACGGGCGGCAAGGTGCCGCCGTCCAAGGGCGTCATCGATCGAATACATGCGAAAAGTCCGCCCGGTGCGTATGCGGCGTGAACGATCGCGGCGGCTGGGCCGGTCAACCGAACCACGCACCGCCGCGCTGGACGCGAGCCGAGGCTCGCCAGGGTTCAGCCGATCGGCGGGGTGACGAGCGGGCCGACCGGCGTGCCGTCGCGGGTGAGGGCGGCAAGCGCTGCAAAGCTGAGGGCGACGAGGTTCGGCGCGAAGCGTACCCCGGCCACCTGATCATCGGCGGCGGCAGCGCAGGCCTGGCCGCAGCCGATCGACCGGTGCGTGCCGCAGTCGGGACAGGGCAGTTCGGCGCCTACGACGCTGGCATGCGGTGCTGCTTCGTCGAGCACCATCGTGCTGTGCGCCGCCGCGCCAAGGCTCAGCGAGGCCATGCAGATGGCGACGACGAGGCAGCAAAGGGCGCGAAGCAGCAGCGACATGGCAGCGAACCTAGCCGAGGCGCCGGCTGGCGCAACGCGGCAAATGGGCCCGGCGCGGACACAACTGCGTCAGAGCCGCTGCGGCCGGCTTGTGTTTCAGGCCTCGCGTGCCGCCGGTGCGGCCTCAGCTGAAGCGGCGAGCACCGACCAGAGCAGCACGAACGCGCCGACGGCGAGCACGCCGACGCCTGCCGCAAACGCGACGCCGATGGCGGTGCTCGCTGCGCCGGCAACCACCGAGAAGGCGAACGGGGCGGCGGCCGAGGCGATGAGCCGCGAGGCGCTGATCATGCCCAGCCGGCGCCCATATCCGCTCGAGCCGAACAGCACCAAAGGCAGGGTGCCCGAGACGATGCTGTAGATCCCGTTGCCCAGACCGAACAGGATGGCGAACGCGGCGACGCCGGGGAGCCAGGGCGTGGTGAGCAGCAGCACCGCGAGGCCGGCCGGCAGGGCCAGCGCCGCGATGATCGCCAGCACCGGCTGCGACAGGCCGCGGCCGAACTGCATGTTGAGCAGTCGGCTGAGGACCTGTGCGGGGCCGAACACCATCGTCGCGACCATGGCAGCCTCGCCGGCGCCCAGACCCGACAGCATCGGCACCATATGGACGGTGATGGCGGACGAAACGAAGCCGACCAGGGCGAAGCCCAGCAGCATCAGCAGCAGCGCCCCGCGCTGCCGCTCGGGCGGCACCAGCGCAACCGTGGCCGGGCTCTCCCGCCGCTGCGCCGCGCGCCGCCGGTGGCCGTGCGCCATGGCGAAATGGATCGGCACGCAGACGATGAGGTTGGTGACCGCGTAGATCAGGTAGACCTCGCGCCACGAGAAAACGTCGTGAAGCGCCGCGGTGATCGGCCAGAACAGGGTCGAGGCGAAGCCGGCGATCAGCGTCAGATGGGTAATGCCGCGCGGTGCTCCGCCGGGCGATGCTTGGGCAAGAGCCGCAAAGGCGGTGGCGTAGAGGACGAAGGCCGAGGCGACCTCGATCGCCACCAGCCCCGCCGCGAAGACGATGCCGTCGGGAGCGAGGGCCGCCAGCACCAGGGCCAGCGCCGCCGCGACCGAGCCGCCGGTCATCAGCTGGGCCGCTCCATACTTGTCGGCGAGCCGGCCCGAAAGCGGCGCCACCAGCCCGCCGACCAGCAGTGATGCCGACAGCAGCCCGAACACCCAAGCTTGAGACCAGCCGAACTCGGCCGCCATGGCCGGAGCGAGGGTGCCGAAGCTGTAGTAGAGCGTGCCGTAGCCGATGATCTGGGTGACGCCGAGTGCCCAGATCATTCGGGCGGGAATACCGGTCATGGTCAGGCCGGCTCGGTGGTGCTGGTCGTCCCGGCCGGGTTCGCCGCAGCGGTGCCGCAGCCACAGCCAGCCTCGCCTTCGGCTTTGGCCAGCGCATCGGCAACACAACACGACGAGCTGTCCTCTGCCGGGCCACCACAGCAGGACGCAGCGGCCGGTGTCGCGCCGTCGGCAAAACTGACGCTGCAGACGCCGGTTTCCGGCAGCACCAGGTGAACCTGGCGTGCCGCGACCGGGTCGCCGGCCAGTTCAGCCACCACCGAACGCGCCTGCTCATAACCCGTGGCCATCAGGAAGGTCGGGGCCCGGCCATAGCTCTTGGAGCCGACGATGAAGAAATTCGCTTCGGGCTGGGTGAGTTCGACCACGCCATGCGGGGGCACGGTGCCGCAGCTATGGAAATTGGGGTCGATCAGCGGTGACAGCGCCGGCGGTGCCTCGGTGGCCGGATCCACGGCGACGCGCAGTTCGGAGAGCAGGTCGAGATCGGGGCGGAAGCCGGTGGCGACGACGATCCGGTCGACCAGCAGCGTCAGCTGCGTCTGGTTGAGGGTGCCGATGACGGCAAGCTTGCCGTCTGCCGGTTCGAGCCGGGTGGCGGCGAAGGGCGCCAGCACCTGCAGCCGGCCGGCATCGATCGCCTGCCTGGCGGCCAGCCCCAGGGCGCCGCGCTCGGGCAATTGATCATTGAGCCCGCCGCCGAGCAGCCGCTCGATGCGGTTGCGCCGCAAGGCCCAGAGCACGCGGGTGCCGGGTTCCGCATCCTGCAGCCTGAGCAGGACGAGCGCGGTGTTGATGGCGGAGTGGCCGCTGCCCACCACCAGCACGGTCCGGCCGGCGAACCGGCGCCTCGAAGCCCCGAGGACATCGGGTATGCCGTAGTCGATGAACTCGGCCGCCGCGCGCTCGCCGAGCACCGGCAGGCCGTCGACGCCCATCGGGTTGGGTCGCGCCCAGGTGCCCGAGGCGTCGATCACCGCCCGCACGACGCTCGCCTGCTCGCTGCCTGCGGCATCGATCCAGCGCAGCTCGAATGGCGCGGTGTCACGCCCGCGGTTCGATACCTTGTCGAGGCCAAGCCGGGTGATGGCGATGACGCGCGCCGAGAGCCTGATAGCCGGTGCTAGGGGCGGCAGGGCGGCGAGCGGCGCGAGATAGCGCTCGACGATCTCTCGCCCGGTCGGCAGGTCGGTTGGCTCGGGCGCATCCCAGCCGGCTGCCTCGAGCAGGGCCCGCGCCGCCGCATCGACGTTGTATGCCCAGGGCGAGAACACCCGGACGTGGCCCCACTCGAGCAGCGAGGCGCCCACCGACGCGCCGCGCTCGAAGACGATCGGCGTCAGCCCGCGGCTGACCAGGTGAGCGGCGGCGGCAAGCCCCACCGGGCCGGCGCCGATGACCGCTACGGGGAGGCTGGTTTCCAGTTTCATCGCTAACCTTCCTAGTTTCTAGAAATATCGAATTTATGATGCCGAAGAACGGCTCACGCCGCTTCCGTGCTCTCCTCCGAACTCGCGGCGCAGCCGTTGGCGTCGGCGCAGCACTCGTCGGCGAGATAACCGATCAGCCCGTTCATGCTGGTGTAGTTGGCCCGGCAGATCAGGGTCGTCGCCTGCCGCTCCTGGCTGACCAGGTTCACCTCGATCAGTTTCTTCAGATGATGCGACAGGGTGGAGGAGGGGATATCGAGCTTGAGCTGCAGCTTGCCCACCGGCAGGCCATTGTCGCCCGCCCGCACCAGCGTGCGGTAGATGGTGAGGCGGGTCGGGTTCCCCAGGGCTTCGAGCTGAGCGGCGGCTGTTTCGATGTTCATGGAAATAAACTGCCAGTGGTTGCGCCACCGGTCAAGCTATTTCTACGATCGTCGAATAAGGTCCTTACGGAGCAGCTTCGGCCGGTCTGAACAGCCAACCGGCGAGGCCGAGTGCCAGCAGCGCCCCGGCCAACTGGGCCAGGATGAAGCCCGGCGCATCGAGCGGCCGGATCCCCGAGAACGTATCGGTCAGGGCGCGGGCGATGGTGACGGCCGGGTTGGCGAACGAGGTCGAGGCGGTGAACCAGTAGGCGGCGGTGATGTAGAGCCCGACCAGTGCCGGAACCGCGGCTCGGCTGGTCCGGAGGCCGCCGAGAATCACCGCGACCAGCCCGAACGTGGCCACCGCCTCGGAGAACCACTGGGCGGTTCCGCTGCGAGGCTCGCTCGCCAGCTGCAGCGCCGGCAGTTCGAACATCAGGTGGGCGATGATGCTGCCGACAATGCCACCCGTCAGTTGCGCGAGGATGTAGCCGGCGGCCATCGGCCAGGCGATGTCGCGGCGGAGGGCGAAAATCGCCGTGACGGCGGGGTTGAAGTGCGCACCGGAGATCGGGCCGAGAATGCTGATCAGGACGAAGAGCATGGCGCCGGTGGGGAGTGCGTTTCCCATCAGCGCCATGGCAGTGTCGGTGGTGAGCCTGGTGGCCATGATGCCGGAGCCCACCACCGTGGTGACCAGCAGGGCGGTGCCGAGAGCCTCGGCCGCCAGGCGTCGCGCCGGCGTCATGCCGCCCCGGACGCCTTGCTGGTGGAGCCATCCATGGCGCCGATGCCGCGCAGTTTCGAGCCGAGCGCCATCTGGTCGATGCTGTCGAGCGGCAGGTTGATGAAGGCGGCGATGCGGTTGGCCATGAAGCGCAGCGCATCCTCGAAGGCCTGGCGCTGCCTGAACTCCGGGCCGGCAACCGCGGCAGGGTCCTCGATGCCCCAGTGCGCGGTCATCGGTTGGCCGGGCCAGATCGGGCAGGTCTCGCCGGCGGCGTTGTCACAGACGGTGAAGACGAAATCCATCTTTGGTGCCGCCGGCCCGGCAAACTCTTCCCACGATTTGGACCGCAATCCGTCAGTGGAAATGCCGGCCTGCTCGAGGGTGGCGAGGGTCATCGGATGCACCTGGCCTTTGGGCAGGCTGCCGGCGGAGAAGCCACGGAAGCGGCCATTGCCGACATGGTTGAGCACGGCTTCGCCCAGCACCGAACGGGCCGAGTTGCCGGTGCACAGGAACAGCACATTGTAAACGCGATCAGCAGCAGGCATCGGTGGCTTCCTTGGGGGGGCAGCAGGGGGTGAATTCGGCGACCAGCGGTTCGCACAGTTCGGGCCGGCCGCCGCAGCAATCGTTGACGAGGAAACTCGCGATCTCGCGCACCTTGTCGATCTCGGCGCGGTAGATGATCGAGCGGCTATGGCGCTCCGACGAGATCAGGCCTGCCCGCGTCAGCACCGCCAGGTGCGTGGACATGGTGTTCTGCGGCACCTCGAGCAGCCGGGCGATCTCTCCCGCCGGCAGCCCATGGGGTTCATGCCGCATGACCAGCCGAAAGGCGTCGAGCCGGGTGGGCTGACCAAGGGCGACAAGCACATCGATGGCGTTTGTTGATTCCATATATCGAGGATTATCGATATGTTGGGCCGAACGCCAGTGAAGGTTTTATGACAGAGCTGGCGATGCGCCGGGCGCTAGGCCGGCTGCCCCGTTTCAGTTCCGCCCGTGGCTGGCAGCGACAGGCGGAATACGGAGCCCCCGGCGTCGCTCGCGGCGAGGACGAGGTCGCCGCCATGCTGGCGGGCAATGGCCCGCGAGACATAGAGCCCGAGCCCGGAGCCGTTGGCGCGCTGGCCGGCGGCGCGATAATATTTGAGGAAGATGCGCTCGTGGTCCTCGGGGGCGATGCCGTCGCCCTCATCGGTCACCGTCAGTTGCGCCATGCCCTGATCCACCGACAGCCGGACCATCACCGGCGCGGGGGCGGCCGAGTATTTCGTGGCGTTCTGGATCAGGTTGAGCACCACGACTTCCAGCAGGCTGCGGTCGCCCAGCACCCGGGCCTCATCGGCATGGGTGAAGGTCACGCGCCGGGCGACCTCGCTGTCGAGCCCCGCTTCCACCGTGCGCAGCATTTCGCCGAGGTCCAGCGGCTCGGCCTGCAGCGCGGCGCGTCCCGCGTCCAGCCGCTCCCCGGCCAGCACATTGTCGATCAGCATCGACATCCGCTTGACGGTCTGGCGGATCCTCGTGGCGCGCCGCCTGACCTCCTCGGCGTCCTCGCCATCCGAGAGCGACAGGTTGTCTGCGGCGGCGCCGATGACCGCCAGCGGGGCGCGGAACTCGTGCGACACCAGGGCGACGAAATCGCGCTGCTGCGCCAGGGCATCGTTGACGGAGTCGAGCGACTGCCGAAGCTTTTCTTCGAGCCGCTGGCGCCGGTCCATTTCCTCGGTCAGCGCGGCGTTGCTCTCAGCCAGTTCGGCGGTGCGCTCGCTGACCTTGAGCGTCAGTGCCTGCTCGGCCGACCGGGCCGTAGCAATGGCTCGATCCTTCTCGGCGCGCAGGCCAAGTTCCGCTCGCCGCGCGCGCTGTGCCACAGCGGCACTGATCAGCACCAGGTGGATCAGTGTGCCCACCGCCATGAACCTGGCTAGCGAGCTATCGACCCCGAGCGGGTTGGCGCCCGTGTACTGGCTCTGCATGACCAGGCTGACGAAAACGATGACCGAGAAGGCGAGGGCCGACAGCAGGTACTGGTACTGCCGTCTCAGAAGAAGCAGGTAGAGCACGAAGATGGCGATGAATATGTACGAGAACTGCTGCAGCCGGGACACGAAAAGCGCGACGTCATTGTAGCGTCCCGCAAGTGCGAACAGCGCCGCCCCGCCATTGAGCCACGCCATTGTCACTATGGCGCGCCGGGCCCAGATCGAGTGTCTGCGGAACTCGAACAGGCGCCCCAGGAACCACACCATGACAAGACTATAGAGGCAGACAATGACTCCCCAGCTACGCTGGATCTGGGCGGGTTCCAGAAACCGCAGGATCTCGTCCGCGTATCCCAGGTGGAAGATTGCGATCAGCGATGATGCGACAAGCACTGCTGCGTAGAGCAGGTACAAACTGTCCCGCAGAAGATAAGAAAACAGCAGATTCGCCAGGATCATTGCGCCGATCGAGCCAAGAACCAGCCCGATGATCCAGTGATCGGAGCGACGGTACCTCTCGTACCCCTCCTTCTGCCAGATGTTCAGTGCAGTGGTGATCGAGGTCATCGACTGGAGACGGAGGAAATACTGGTTCTCGGTCGCGGGCACGACGATCGGAAAGAGCGCCGTGTAGGCACGCGGACCGGCCTGGTCGCCGGACACCACGCCTGGCGGCAGACTGGTGACGTGCCCCATCTCGTCGCGGACATAAAGCGCGACGTTCTCGATCAAGGGGCGCTCGACCTGGAGCAGCCACTGCGCGGGAGCTGCCGGCCCCGATAGTGAAAACCGCACCCAGACAGCTCCCGCTCGGTACCCCTCGGTGAGCATCGACGGGATGGGCTTGAACTGGAGATCGGCACGTCCCGAAGAAACCTCGTCAATCGTCAACGCCCCGGTCGGGTCGTACAGAATGGCCAGTGTACCACCCAGCGAGCTTGGGGCGTCGAGACCATCGCCCGCTTGCAACGAAAGTGCATAGGCCGGTTGCCACGCTACGCATCCAAACAGAATGGACAAAGCGATGATTAGGTGAAATCGAATGTGCACGAAGCGTCGCAACATGAGATTTTATTATGCTGGGGGAAGAACTTAAGAGGGCTGCCGTGGCCGTCGGGCCGCTCGTCTACCTGGTGGATGACGATGGCGACCTGCGCGAAGAAATGCTGCTCGGCCTAACCAGGCTGGGGCTCGACGTGCATGGGTTCGACAGTGCGGCGGCGCTCTATCGGGCCTATGCGGCCAAGCCGCCGGATGTCGTCGTCCTCGACATCGGCCTCTACGGCGAAGACGGCCTGTCGATCGCCACGCACCTGCGCGCCTCCCGCTCGGTTGGCATCATCATGGCCACGGCGCGCGGATCGATCGACGATCGCGTGCAGGGGCTCAGCACTGGCGCCGATGCCTACCTGGTCAAGCCGGTGGACGTACGGGAACTCGCCGCGACGATCCTCGCGCTCAACCAGCGGCTGACCCGGCACCAGGCCACAGCGGCGCCGGTGACGCCGCGCTGGGCGCTGGAGGAGGGCGGCTGGGTGCTGACCGACGGCATGGGCCACCGCCTGCGGCTGACCACTTCGGAACACCACTTCCTGGGGCGGCTGTTCCGCGAGCGCGGCAGGACGGTGGAGCGCCGCGCCATCGTCGAGGCGATGGGCGGCGATGTCTACGAGTTCAACTACGCCCATCTCGACACCATCGCGAGCCGGCTGCGTCGACGCGCCGAAAAGTCGAACATGCTTATCCCCCTGCATGCCATCCGCGGCGAAGGCTTCGCCTTCACCGACTAAGGTCCAGATGCGTTGATACGCGCCGGCTCCAACGCTCCTCCCCCGCCAGGCGTGGCGGGGGTCCCGTTGCCGCGTCCACGGCATGCCTGGGCAGGCGCGTCTGTTCCGGATCAAATTCCCACGATAATTTTGCAACACTATCGCCGCATTGTCGATCAAGAAGTAAACGTAAATTATGCCTTGATGACAGGAGGTGTCGGCAAGTGAAAGGAACTGACAGGAACAGTTAGAACCTGACGTTGTTGTGAATCTCTGCCGTCCCTACTGATCGCAATCAGATGGGGGTTCACAACGAAACCGATCTAAAAATGGGTCGTCCCCGGCGCTGCCGAACGATGACCATGACCGGAACGTTCTAATTTAAGGGACACAAGCCAAATGAGGCCAAAGACGCTCGTGTTGGGTCTGAACGCAGCCCTGCTGCTTTCGACTGCTGTTATTGCTGCGGATCCTCCAGCACCTGCTGCGCTGGTGATCGAGGACGAGGCGGAGCCCCTGTTCAAGCTGTCGATCGAAGGCGGCGTCAGCGCGTTCAATATCCCCGATACCGATACGGTGGGCATCACCAATATCGGTGGCGGCAATGCCGACCAGCCGCTGTTCGAGGGCCTGGATGACACGCTCTATGGCGGCACCATCAGCCTGGAGATGAGCGCGCCGCTCAATGGTGACGGCCTCTCGGTGAACGTCTCGGGCTTCGGCTCGTTTGCGACGCGCAGTGGCAGCGAGTCGGTAACCCTTTCGGACGAACGGCTCCTTGTCTTGCAGGCGCCGAGCCTGCCGTCCGGGATCATTAACCTCGACACCTGGGACGTGGACAATGTTCCCGTTGGTACCTCGATTGGCGACGATGGCGCTGCCGTCGCGCAGGTTTCCGGTGGAGCGGGCGATATTGGCGGCGGTGTGAATCTCGGCACCATCTTTCCGGCTGCCGACAGTGCTGTGACCATCGGCGCGGACGGCTTCGGCTACGGCGGTATTGCTACCGACGGTCAAACACTTGCGCTTGGCGCGATCGCGACCGATCAAGGCGCGATCTTCGTCGGCTACGGCGAACTGCGGGGCTGGGGTGTTACCACTGACGTCACGCAGGACATGGTCTATGCCGGCGGCGACATCACCTTGTCGCAGCGCTCTGCATCGGATGATGGCGGCGTGGTCTTCAGCGCCTATGGCGGTCCGAGCTTCCGCTACCTCGGAACCGAGACGACCACCAAGACGACGGTCACTCCGTCGCAGGGAACCTACAACTACGACTATGCCTCGTTCGGGCTGAACACTGTCGAGAACATCGACACCTACTATGCGGGTGCGGTGGCCGGCGCCAGTGTCGATATCGACGTATGGCAGGGCTCGACGCTGACGCTGGGCCTGGGCGCCGGCGCCTATTATGCCTCGTCCAACTACGCGTCAGAGACCGAGGCGACGCTGTTTGGCGGCACCGAGAGCTTTGACGAGAGCGCCACAAGCCGCCTCGAGCTCGATCCTGAGGCCGGCTTCGCCTACACGCTCAAGGGCGATGCCGCCTTCTCGGCGGATATTGCCGAGAATATGCAGATCAAGTTCGGCCTTGGTGCGGAATACCTGTCGCGTGTCGCCACCAGCCGTGTCGTCGGCAGCAATGGCGTCAGCAACCACGACGTCGATGGTGACGATTTCGAGGCCGACGATGTCGACTACAACAGCGACAACGTCACCGGCGGTACCGTGCTGTCGTTCGGCGATGCCTGGTCCTACAAGGCGACCGTGGGCCTGACCGGCCAGTTCTGACACACGTCGAAAGAGGGGGCGCCTGGCGCTCCCTCTTCATCCAAGGCGCCAGAGAGAGAAGCCGAGGAAGCGTGGCAGCGCCTCGACCGAGGCGGTGCAAGCGGCCAGCAAGGGGAAGGGTCCAGACCCTCTCGCTGGCCGCTTGTTCGTTTGGTGCCCCTGGCGACCAGCCCTCGCGGACGCGATTGCCTTAGCGCTAGGCCGCGTTCGCCACCGGGCACTGGCCCATCGGGTCGGCGGGCATCGCTGCCTTGGCGTTGAATACGTATTTGCCTTCGCAGACATCGACATCGGCGGGGCGGCCGTCGATGGCCAGCGCGTCATAGCCCTGCTTCAGGTTGCGCCAGAACGCGATGTTGGGGTTGCTGGCGTAGCGGTCGAGATTCTCTGTCGTCATGCGGAACGGATAGAGCTCGAGCTTGAAGCTCTGGTTGCCGCCGTTGAAGCTCTCGCGGGCCAGCGCATAGATTTCCTTCATCTGCTCGTCGGTCATGGCGTAGCAGCCCACCGACTTGCAGTCGCCATGCACCATCAGGTTGGTGCCGGTGCGGCCATAGGCGCGGTCGAGCTTGTTGGGAAAGCCGGTATTGAACGACAGGTAGTAGCTCGACTTGGGGTTCATCATGCCGGGAGTGACCTTGTAGAAGCCCTCGGGCGACTGATAGTCGCCCTCCTTGATCTTGGGGCCGAGCTCGCCGGACCACTTGCAGATGGCATAGGTCTTGAACAGCCGGTAGCGGCCGCCCGTATCGGGCTTCCACACCTCGAGTTCCGAACTCTCCTTGAACACCCGGACCAGCATGGGCGCCGCCGGCGAGGTATCCATTGCGGCGAGCACGCTGGTGGTGCGCGCCGAGAGCGGCTGCTTGTCCTTGGCGATGCCGAGGGCGGAACAGCCGGCGAGAAGGCCGGCAAGCATGGCGGTCGCAAGCAGCAGCAGGGGGGAGGTCAAACGCATCTTCGGGCACCAGGAACTGTCGAGCGCGAAGGATAGAAAAGGATGGTTACCCAAGCCTTTCGACCCGTAGCCTTAACAAGGACGTGATGTGGGAATTCGCGCCTTGACCGACGACGCGGACCCGCCGCCGCGAAGCAATTCTCTAACCACGGCTTCAGCCTGACTTTGTGCGGGTCCGGAACGTAATGGTAATGGAGCGGGCAGCGAGCGCAGAAGCGCCCGCGTTCAGCCTTGGGGGCTAATCGTGAAGCATGCAGTCCTGGGTGGCATCGCCGCCCTGTTCCTCGTCGCGGCGCCGGGCGCCGCGTCGGCCGAAGACCTGGTTTTCACCCTCACCAACTCCTCCTCCTATGCCCTGAAGAGCTTCTTCACCTCGCCAGCCGATATCGAGAGCTGGGAAGAAGACGTCTTCGGCGAGAATTACCTGCCCGCCGGCAATTATGTCAGCATCACCATCGCCGACGGGCGGACGCAGTGCGTCTACGACATGAAGTTCATCATGGAAGACGACTCCGAATACGTCGAAAAGAGCGTCGACCTGTGCGAACTGGGCGAATACACGCTCTCGGACGCCCAGTAGGCCGGCAAACCCGGAGATACCGCGCGGGGCGCGGTATCTCCTCGGCAGCCGGAGCCCCGCGCTACTGAGCGAGAAAGGCCGTCGCGACCTCGGTGAGGTACGGCGCTTCGATCACGCTGTAATGCGTGGTGCCGGGAACGATCGCCAGCTGGCTCGCGGGGCGTTGCGAGCCGTCGAGTCCGGCGTCGCGCTGGCCGCCGCCCAGCAGCTTCCAGAACGCCACCATGTGTTCGGGGCGGATCGAATCGGCATCGGCAAAGACCAGCAAGGTGGGGGACTTGATGGTCTTGATCGCCTCGCTCCAGTCGTGGTGGACCAGGTTCATCTCGCCGCTCTTGCGCATCATCGTCTCCCAGCGCACGTCGGGATAGAGCTCGGCGAGCGGCGAGGCGGCAAGCTGTGCGCCGATCGCGGCGGCCATGCCCGGCATGGCCTCGAAGGCCTTGCGGACCTCGGGGTAATCGCCATCGGTGCTGAAGGCGACGGAGACCGACACCAGCCTGTCGACCAGCTCCGGGTGCCGCATCGCCACCTGCAGCGCCACGGCGGCGCCGAGCGAATAGCCCATGACATGCGCCTTGCCGATGCCCAGCTGCCTGAGCACCGCCGCGACGTCGTCGGCCATCATCTCGGTGGACCAGGGCGCGTCGCTGTCGGTGCTGAAGCCATGGCCGCGCAGGTGAATGGCGATCACCTGGTGCGTCTTGGCCATCGCCGTGAGCGGCGCGCCGAAGGTGGTGGACGGGGTGACGCCGCCATGCAGCAGCACCAGCGGCGGGCCATCGCCGTGGATCTCGTAGTAGATTTCGACGCCGTCGACCGGAACCTTGCCGGTGCTCGAGGGGGTGCTCATCGGGCTATCTCCTGGGGTTTGGGCGATGACGGGGGCCGCGACGAGGGCCGCGGCGGCAAAGGCAAGGGTGACGAAGCTGCGCCTGCGCATGCTGTTTCCTCCCCGGTTCAGCCGGAAGCGAGCTGCCGCTCGAGCTTGTCGAAGGCCTGGTTGGTGCCGGCGACAAAACCGCCCTGGAACGCCAGGGCAAGGCCGGCGGCGCTCTCGAACTCGGCGCGCATGGTGAAGATCGTCTCGTTTCCGAGCGCCTCGAAGGTCAGGGTCGCGAGGTAAGCCGGCGGCGGGTTGACCGCCTCGGGCGGGCGCCAGGGTCGATAGACGATGCGTTCGGGCGCGAGGATCTCGACGAACTGGTAGCGCACCGGACGCTTGGCCCCGTCGGGCGCCCGCATGGTGACGTGCCATTCGCCGCCGGTGCGGAAATCGAGCTTGCTGATGGTGGAGGTGAAGTTCTCCGGTCCCCACCACTGGGCGAGCAGATAGGGATCCTCGAAGGTGCGCCAGACGAGGCTGCGCGGCGCCCTGAGGCGGCGGGTGA
>JAEUMC010000472.1 GCA_016793415.1 Devosia sp.
CGTTGTGGGATCGAAGAGGTTGATGGCAGCGGTGTCGACGCTGAGGCTCAGGCTATCGCCCGGCTTCGGCCGGACCTTGGGCCCGAGCCGCGCGGTGATCAGTTGCCCGCCGACGCTGACGATAACCATGGTGTCCGGTCCGGTCGGCTCGACCACGTCAACGGTACCAGTGAGCGACGCTGCGCCGTCGCCGACATCGAGCATTTCCGGCCGAATGCCGGCAGTGACCTCGCGCCCGACGAATGCCCCGACATCCTGCTGCAAGCCGCTGAGCGCCAGCGCACCGGCTGCGTGCCGCAGCACCAGTCCGCCATCGCCCCGCTCCAGCATGCCCTGAAGAAAGTTCATCGTCGGCGAGCCGATGAAGCCGGCGACGAACATGTTGGCCGGGCGGTCGTAGATGGTTTCGGGGTCGGCGAGCTGCTGGATCACCCCGCCCTTCATCACCGCCACCTTGGTGCCGAGCGTCAGCGCCTCGACTTGGTCGTGCGTGACATAGACCGTGGTGGTGCCGAGCCGGTCGTGCAGCCGCTTGATCTCGGTGCGCATCTCCACCCGGAGCTTGGCATCGAGATTGGAGAGCGGCTCGTCGAACAGAAACAGGTCGGGGTTGCGGACGATCGCCCGCCCCATGGCAACGCGCTGCCGCTGCCCGCCCGACAGCTGCCCGGGCTTCCGGTCGAGCAGGGGCTCGATCTGCAGGAGCTCCGCCGCCCGCTGCACCGCCGCCTCGCGCTCCCTTGCGTCGACCTTCCGCATCTCGAGCCCGAAACCGATGTTCCGGCGCACCGGCATGGTCGGGTAGAGCGCGTAGGACTGGAACACCATGGCGATGTTGCGGTCCTTGGGATGCACGTCGTTGACGTTCCGGTCGCCGATCAGGATGTCGCCGCCCGAGCTGTTCTCGAGCCCGGCAATGATCGAGAGCAGCGTGGACTTGCCGCAGCCCGATGGCCCGAGCAGCACCAGGAAGCCGCCATCCTCGACCTCGATATCGATGTTGTTCAGCACCTCGACGGCGCCAAAGCTCTTGCGGATGGAGTTGATCGACAGCGTCGCCATGGGATCAGCCTTTCACTGCGCCGGCGGTGAGGCCGGCGACCATCGCCCGCTGCACGATGGCGAACAGCACGATGACGGGGAGGATGGAAATCATGCCGCCGGCGGCCAGCATGCCCCAGGGCAGCTGGAACTCGCCGACCATCAGCTGTAGCCCGACCGGCCAGGTGCGCGAGCCCTGGCTGGTGGTCAGCATCAGCGCGAACAGGAACTCGTTCCACGCCGCGATGGCGACGAACACGCAGGTGGCGAGCAGCCCGTTGCGGGCGATCGGGATCACCACCATGAACATGGCGCCGAGCCGGGTGGTGCCGTCGATGCGCGCCGCGCTTTCCAGTTCCTTGGGCGCTGCATCGAAGAAACCCTTCAGCATCCAGACGAACAGCGGCAGGAGGAAGCTGGTATAGGCGACGGCAAGCCCGATGGTGCTGTCGAGCAGCCCCACCTGCCGCATGATGATGAACAGCGGGATGATCATCAGCACCGCGGGGAACATGCGGACCACCAGGTAGCCCAGCATCAGCTGGGTGCGGCCCTTGAACTGGAAGCGGCTGAACGCATAGGCGGCGACCGTCCCGGTGAGGAGGCAGAGCAGCACCGTCACTGAGGTGACGATCAGGCTGTTGATCACCAGCACCGGATAGCCGGACTGGTTCCAGAGCTTGACGTAGTTCTCGAAGGTAATGCGCGTCGGGATGTACTGCATCGTGCGGGTGACGATGTCCTCCTCGAACTTCAGCGAGGTGAGGAAGGTCCAGAGGATCGGCGCGATGGCGAGGAAGGCGAGGCCGATCAGCACGGCATAGCTGATGACATCCCAGATGAGCTTCGAACGGGAGCGGGTAGCGGCCATGGCGTCAGTCCTCGTTCACTTTGGAAAGCCGGACATAGGCCCAGGCAAAGCCCATCAGGAGGATGAACATGATCACCGAGAGGGCGCCGGCATAGCCGAAGTTGAAATCCTTGTAGGCGGTCTGGAAGGCGTAAAGGCTCAGCACCTGGGTCGAGCGCCCCGGCCCTCCGCTGGTGAGGATCAGCAAGAGATCCGGCGAGTTCACCAGCCCGATGACGCGAAGGATCACCGCCGCCGCAATGATGGTTTTCAGCATCGGCAGGGTGATCAGCCTGAGCTGCGCGAACGGCCCTGCCCCATCGATATCGGCGGCCTTGTAGAGATCGGACGGAATGCCCTTGAGCCCCGCCAGCAGCAGCAGCGTGAAGAACGGGAAACTGTGCCAGGCCTCAACCACGATTGCCGCCGCCATGGCGGTCGAGGGGTCGGCGAACCACGCCTTGTAGCCCTCGAGCCAGCCGATCTTGACCAGGATGTCGTTGATCACCCCGAGGCGCGGATCGAGCATCAGCGCCCACATATGGCCGGCGACCACGTTGGGCAGGAAGTAGGGCAGCAGGATCAGCACTGCGAGCACTTTGCTACCCGGCAGATTCCGGTTCAGCGCCAGGGCCGCGATCAGCCCGATCAGGAATTCGAGCGCGATGGCCGAGGTCACCCACACCGCGGTATTGCGCAGCGACACCCAGAAGATCGGGTCGGAGAACATCCGCACATAATGCTTGAAGCCGACCCAGTCGGTGCCGAGGTCCGGCCGGTTGAGCCGCATCTCGCGAAAGCTCATCTGCATGCCGTAGAGCGTGGGGTAGATCACCACGGCGGTGATCAGGAGCGCGCTCGGGATCAGCAGCAGGTACATCCAGTACCGCGTCTCACTGAGCTCGCCGATCATCCGAACCGGATTGATGCGATCCCAGGTGGTGCGGGGTGGCGGGTAGCTGATCCTCGCCTCGGCCATGCGTTACTCCTCGACGGCTTCATCACGGGGTGAAAAACGATGGATGAAGTGACCCGGAGTCTTTCGCCCCACCAGCTGTCATCCCTGCGAAAGCAGGGACCCATCCATCGGCTGGCACGGGCGGTAAGTTGGGTCCCTGCTTTCGCAGGGATGACACCGAGTTTGTACGACGTTCAGCGCTCTATTTTGCCGCTGCTGGCAATCCGGCGGCCGGCGCTAACCGGCCGCCATCGCGCAAGACTCAGGCGATGG
>JAEUMC010000473.1 GCA_016793415.1 Devosia sp.
CGACAAGCGCGCGCGCAAAGCTCCGTGGGCAGCGATCCTCCGGCCCGATGTGCCGGTGGCGGTCGAAGCCAGCTGCCGCAAGTCGAAGATCTATCACGCCGGCGCCGCCGCGCAGCGCGTCGCCACCGCCATCCGCGAGGAGCTGGGCGCGCCGGTCGCCGACAAGGCGGCGGTGACCGTCATGGCGCGCATCGAGGACGATCTCGTCACCCTCAGCGTCGATAGTTCGGGCGAGCCGCTCTACAAGCGCGGCCACAAGGAGGCGGTGAATCGCGCGCCGATGCGCGAAACCATGGCGGCCTTGTTCCTCAGCCAGTGCGGCTATACCGGCAACGAGCCGGTGCTCGATCCGATGTGCGGCTCGGGTACCTTCGTCATCGAGGCGGCCGAAATCGCCGCCGGCCTCAAGCCGGGCCGTTCGCGCGGCTTCGCCTTCGAGCAACTGGCGACATTCGATCGCGCCGGCTGGGAGGCGCTGCGCTGGAGCACCCGGCGCGAGCCGGCAGTGCGGTTCTACGGCAGCGACCGCGATGCCGGCGCCATTGCGATGAGCGCGGCCAATGCCGAACGCGCCGGGGTCGCCGGGCTCACCGAGTTCCGGCAATTGCCGGTAGGGGAACTCGAGCGTCCGCCCGGCCCGCCCGGCCTCGTCATCGTCAACCCGCCGTTCGGCGCCCGCATCGGCGAAGGCGCCTCGCTCGGCCCGCTCTATCGCAGCCTCGGCAGTGTGCTGCGCGAACGTTTTTCCGGCTGGCGCGTCGGGCTGATCACCACCGAAGTCGGGCTGGCGCGGGCGACGACGCTGCCGTTCCTGCCCAACGGCGCGCCCGTGCTGCATGGCGGGCTGCGGGTGACGCTCTATCGGACGGATGTGCTGGCTTAGGGGGGGTGGCACTGAAGGCGCCACTCGCGTCCCCTCGCCCCTCTGGGGAGAGGGTCAGGGTGAGGGGTCGCCAAGCACACCGGCAGTGCTGTTGTGGCAACTGGATTTTGACGTCGGCGCGCTTGGCGCCCCTCACCCCGCGGTGAGGCCTTCGGCCTCCCCGCCGCCCTCTCCCCAGAGGGGCGAGGGTGCGATGGGGGCGCAGCCGGTTACTTAAGCCAAGCTCAAGCCCCGACACACCCATCAAACCGCGGGTGGTGCACCGGCAGATCCGCCAGCTCGCGCGCGCTCATGGCACTGAGCGGGTCATGGCCTGCCTCATCGCCGTCGCTCTCGAACAGTCGCGCCAGCCAGAGGCGCAGTTCGCTGAACAGTCTGTACATTTTGAAGCCCTCCTTGGGAGCGGTGTATGTGTCAATATGGGCTGCCTGACTGACTGCGCCAATCGACAAGAGTTCCGGCAGGGTATAGAAAATCTATATGCCCAGCCCGTTCCCCATTCCGCTCAATGCCATCCGCGCCATCGAAATCGTGGCGCGGCGCGGCGCGCTGGCGCCGGCGGCCGAAGAGCTCGGGGTGACGCCGGGCGCCGTCAGCCAGCATCTGCGGCGCGCCGAGGAGCGGCTGGGGCTCGAGCTGTTCGAGCGTACTCCGCAGGGGTTGAAGCCGACCGCCGCCCTGCGCCAGATCCTGCCGCAGCTCAGCGCCGGGTTCACCGCTTTGGCCGATGCGGTGGGGGCGCTGAAGCCGGGCAACGAGAACGTCCTGACCCTCACCGTCGGCAGCGTCTTTGCCTCGCGCTGGCTGATCTGGCGCATCGCCAAGTTCAACAAGCTGCACCCTCAGATCGAGGTGCGGCTGGTGGTCACCGGCACGATGATCGATCTCGTCCATTCCGATATCGATTTTGGTATCCGCTTCGGCCGCGGCACCTGGCCTGGGCTGAAGGCCGAGCTGATCGGCGGCGCCCGCTACAGCCCGGTCGTGGCGCCGCCGCTGGCCAGGCTCCTGCACACCCCGGCCGATCTCGCGCATGTGCCGTTGATCCGCGACACCGCTTCGATGCTGCCCTGGGGCCCCTGGTTCGCCGCCGCCGGTGCCACCCCGATCGAACCGTCGGGCCCGCTCTACGACGACCCGGCTCTGGCCTTCGACGCGGCGATCTCCGAGCAGGGCGTGCTGATGGCGGTGGATATGATGTCGGCCGACGCGGTCAGCGACGGTCGCCTCGTCCGCCCCTTCGCCGCCTCGGTCGACAGCAATCTCGGCTACTGGCTGATCGTCGCCGAGGGCCGGCGCGAACCGAAAAAGCTCCGCCTGTTCCGCGAGTGGCTGCGCGCCGAGGTGCCGGATTCGGCCGAGGGCTATGTGGCGCAGGTGAAGCGGCGGGAGGGGTAGGGGGGAGCGGCGACGACGGGCCGGTGCGCGCTGACCCCCACCCTTGATCCCTCCCCGCAAGGGGGAGGGAGACGATAGAGCCTCGATGCCAGTGTGAGGGTCTCCCTCCCCCTCGCGGGGAGCGGACAGGGGTGGGGGGGCCGCAGCCGCCGCCATGGCCGTCCTCTGCCTACTCCACCGTCA
>JAEUMC010000486.1 GCA_016793415.1 Devosia sp.
CCCCGCCCCGGCCCCCGCCGTGGGTCGCCCCCGCCCGTTTGCGGGGGTGGGGGGACCGCCTTGAGGCGGGGGGCGGGGGGTGCCCCACGCACAGATCGTGTGCGGCCAAGGCAAAGGCCAGCGTTGGTGGCACCCCCTCCCACCGGCTTCGCCGGTCCCCCCTCCCCCGCAAGCGGGAGAGGGATTCCCGACTGCAAACCTCGGTATCTACCCGATCGCGTTGCTCAGCGTGCCCAGTCGATCCATGGTCAGCACCACCTTGTCGCCCCTGGCGAGGGTCTTGCCCATTTCGGCGGCCGAGCCGCCGCCGACCGTGCCGCTGCCGAAGATCTCGCCGGCGACCAGCATCTCGTTCATCGAGGCATGGGCAATCATCTGGTCGAAGCGCCAATGCATGGTCGAGGTACTGGTATCGCACCAGGGCTGCCCGTTGACCGACGCCTGCATGCGCAGTGCGTAGATGTCGGGCACTTCGTCTGCCGTCACCAGCCAGGGGCCGAACACGTGCCCCTTCTCGAAATCCTTGCCCTTGGCCGGCCCCAGACCCACCGACATTTCGCGCTGCTGAATCTCGCGGGCGCTGAAGTCGTTGTAGATCATGTAGCCGTAGATATGGCTGAGCGCGTCGCCGCGCTGGATATTGCTGCCGCCCCGCCCGATCACCGCAGCGAACTCGAACTCGAAATCCATGTTGGTGGCATAGGCTGGCATCGGCACCAGGTCGCCATCGGCGCCGACGGCCGAGGGGTTGCCCTTGTAATAGACCGGCAGCTCGTACCACTGCGGCGGGATTTCCCGGCCGAGCTTGGGGTAGATGTTTTTGAGATGCGTCTCGAACGCCATGAAATCGCGGATCAGCGGCGGCCGCGGCACTGGCGCCAGCAGCTTCACCGCACCGGGCGCAAACACCAGCGTCGCGCCATCCGGCCCGCTTTCACCCTTGGCCGTCACCCAGTCGAGGGCCGACTGCGCCGCATCGAGCCCAGTCGTTCCGTTCTGGATGAAGGCCACCATGTCGGAGGGGATGGTGGCGGCGGCAAGGCGCGCCGCCCCTTCCCGACTTGCCCCGTTATCCCCCAGCACCGCCCGATAGGCCGATTGCAGATCCGCAAAACGCCCATCCGGCAGCACGGCGCCGATCCGGGCTACGGGACCAGTGACGGTGGAGAGCTCGTAGGAAACGAGGCGCATGTCACGCCTCAGGAGATGGCGAGTTCGTAGAGCTCGCGCTCGCGCTTCTCGAGCATCGGGATCACGGTGCCCTCGATGATCGACTTGAAGTGCGGCGTCTCGCGGTGCGCGGCCAGCGCCGCCGCATCGACATAGTGCTCATAGAGCACGATCAGGTTCTCGTTCTCGGTCGACTTCGACACCTGGTAGAACTTGCAGCCGGGTTCGCCGGCTTCCACCAGCGGCTTCATCTTGACGAGTTCGGCCAGCACCTTCGGCACGTTGCCCGGCTTCGTGTGGTACTTGGCGATCAGGACGATCATTGCGGTTCCTTCCCTATGTGTCCGCTGGTCAAATCGTTCATTAGATTGAACGACATTCTCGGTATTGAACAATCTAGATGACGGGCGCCGATGTCAACGTAGACGCCAGTCGTATTCCAGTGCCGCGATCTAGGTATTGCCGCCGAGCCGGTGGCTCAGCTTGTCGGCCAGCGCCTGCACCGCGTGGATGACCTGGGCGCGTGAGGCGTCGTTGACCTCGCCGCGCAACAGCCCGATGGCAATCCCGGCCACCGCATGGTCGTCGCTGGCGTTGAACACCGGCGCGCCGAAGCACACCATGGCATCGCGCAACTGCCCGTCATCGATCGAATAGCCGCGTTGGCGCGTCTCCTCGAGCTCGCGCATCAGGGTCTTGAGGTCGGGCACGCTCTGTTTGGTCCACGGTTCCGGCCACTCGTCGCCGAAAATCGCCTCGACTTCCTCGGGCCGCATGGTCGACATCATCGCCTTGCCGGTGGCGGTGAACGGCGCCGGCAGCCGCACCCCCGGCCGGAAGCTCACCCCCAACGGATCGGTGCCGCGCCGGCAGGCGACGTACATCACTTCCCGGCCGGTGAGGATCGACAGGTTGATCGCCTGCTCCGAGATCAGGTCGGTCGCCTCGGCGATGCGCATGAATTCCTGCGTCAGGTCGCTCTGGCCTTCGAAGGCATTGGCCCAGCTCAAGACATGCGGTCCCACCGCGAACTGTGACGGCCCCACCCGCATCATCAGGCCGAGATCGACGAGCGTGTGACAAAGCCCGTGCACCGTGCTCTTGGGCAGGTCCAGCATGCGCGCCAGCTCCGACACGCCCTTGGGCTTGCCGCCGGTACTCAGCGCATCGAGGATTTTCTTGGTCCTGACCAGCGCAGGGACGGCCTTGCCCCGCTGCTCGGTGTCTTCGATCATCAGCTATCCATTCTCCATGCCCCGAGTTTAGGCATTAGCGAGCACCGGGACCAGCGTGCAAGCAGTTCGCGCTCTCTGCTCCCCTCCCCCTTGAGGGGAGGGGTGGGGGGTGGGGGTCCATCGGTGATCACAGAACCACCCCCACCCCCAACCCCTCCCCTCAAGGGGGAGGGGAGCTACCGAAACCCCGGCGCCACCTCCTCCATGAAATACGCCATTCCATCCGTATCGGGGGCAT
>JAEUMC010000666.1 GCA_016793415.1 Devosia sp.
GAAGCCCCGTTTCCGTTGACTTAAGTACTCCACAAAGGCATATGGAGAGCCTGCAACGCGCCGCATTTTCGCAGCGCGTTTTTGGTTTTTGTGGGGCTTTTGCAACAGTCCCGAAATGAGCCCATGAAAGGGGTGCGAAGATGTCTGCGCTGTACGGTACGTATGCCCGGTCCGACCTCGCTTTTGAGCGGGGCGAGGGCGTGCGATTGTTCGCGCAGGACGGCACGCCCTACCTCGATTTCCACGCCGGCGTGGCGGTCAACGCGCTGGGGCATGGTGACCCGCACATGGTGGCGGCGCTGAAGGCTGCGGCCGAGCGGGTCTGGCACACTGCCAACACCTTCACCATTCCCGAGCAGGAGCGGCTTGGGCAGCGGCTGGTCGAGAACACCTTCGCCGATGCGTGTTTCTTCACCAATTCGGGCACCGAGGCGGTGGAGTGCGCGGTCAAGACCGCCCGGCACTATTTCTGGGCCAAGGGTGAGACGGACCGCTACGAGATCATCGCCTTCACCGGTTCGTTCCATGGCCGCACCATGGGCATGATCGCCGCCTCCGGCAACGAACACTATCTCGAAGGCTTCGGCCCGCCGCTCGCCGGCTTCAAGCACCTGGCGCCGGGCGACCTGAAGGCCGTGGAAGCTGCCATCACTCCCAAGACCTGCGCCATCCTGATCGAGCCGGTACAGGGCGAGGGCGGCGTCACCGCCATGACCGCAGAATACATGCGCGGCCTGCGCGCGCTTTGCGACAAGCACGGCATGCTGCTGATCCTCGACGAAGTGCAGTGCGGTTACGGGCGGACCGGCAAGTTCTTCGCCTATGAGTGGAGCGGTATCGAGCCCGATATCATGGCCGTCGCCAAGGGTATCGGCGCCGGCTTCCCGCTCGGCGCCTGCCTCGCCAAGGGCGAGGTGGCGAAGTCGATGATCCCCGGCACGCACGGCTCGACCTATGGCGGCAACCCCCTGGCCTCGGCCATGGGCAACGCGGTGCTCGATCGCATGCTGGCGCCCGGCTTCTTCGACCATGTCGAAAAGATGGGGCAGCGGCTCAACTGGCACCTGCAGCAGCTGGCGCAGCGCTTCCCGAGCCAGGTGCTCGAGCTGCGCGGCAAGGGCCTGCTCGCCGGCATCCGTATCGCTTCGCCGGTGCGCGACGTGGCGGCCCGGCTGCGCGATGAGCACCACATGCTGGCCATGACCGCCAACGAGAACGTGCTGCGCCTGTTGCCGCCGCTGGTGGTGACCGAAGCCGATATCGAAGAAGCCGTCGGCAAGCTCGCGGCCGTCTTCGAGGCCATCGAGGCCGAGGCCCCCAGCAAGGCGACAGCCTGACCCCATTCACGGCACGCGATCTGAAGGGCGGGAGACAGCAGCTCCCGCTCGGCGCGTTCCGAAAAGGAGAGGTCCCAAAATGACCGCTACCCCACCTAGGCACTTCCTCAACCTCGACGATTTCGATGCGACGACGCTGCGCGGCATGCTCAGCCAGGCCGTCGAGCTCAAGGACCGACTGAAAAAAGGCGATCGACCGCAGCTCCTCAAGGACAAGGTGCTGGCGATGATCTTCGAGCGCCAATCCACCCGTACCCGCGTCAGCTTCGATGTCGGCATGCGCCAGCTCGGCGGCGAGACGATTTTCCTCACCGGCCAGGAAATGCAGCTGAGCCGCGAAGAGACGCTCGCCGACACCGCCAAGGTGATGTCGCGCTACGTCGATGCGATCATGATCCGCATCCTCACCCACCAGGATCTGCTCGACCTGGCCGAGGCCGCCACCGTGCCGGTGATCAATGGCCTGACCCGCCGCGCCCATCCGTGCCAGGTGATGGCCGACGTGATGACCTTCGAAGAGCACCGCGGCAACATCAAGGGCGCCAAGGTCGCTTGGGTCGGCGACAGCAACAACGTGCTGGCCAGCTGGGTGAACGCCGCCGAGCTGTTCGGCGCCGAACTCACCATCGCCGTTCCCGAGGAATATGCCCCGGAAAAAGACCTGCTCGCCGACATCAAGAAGGCCGGCGCGGCGGTGAAGCTGATCGAGGATCCCGAGGAAGCGGTGCGTGGCGCCGACCTCGTCATCACCGACACCTGGGTGTCGATGGGCGATACCGACGCCGCGGAGCGCCGCCGGGCCTTGAAACCCTACCAGGTGAATACCCAATTGATGGGCTTGGCCAACAAGGACGCGCTGTTCATGCACTGCCTTCCGGCCCATCGCGGCGACGAGGTGACCGACGAGGTCATAGACGGGCCGCAATCGGTGGTCTTTGATGAAGCCGAGAACCGGCTTCACGCCCAGAAGGCGATCCTGTGCTGGGCACTGGGTCAGGACCGGCAGAACATCTAGCGTTCTGCGATACTGTTTATGCGCGACACGAACCAGCGCGGGACCCCGATCCGATAGGACCGGGGTTGTTCCCGCGAGATCGGATTTTGGATGACTCAGACTGAGCTCAGCACCTATGGCCTCGATCGCCCGGAATCGGGCGACGATGTCGTGGTGCCGTTCACCCTCGATGGCCTCGACAGCCGTGGCCGCGTGGTTCGCCTCGGCCCGGCGCTCGATGCGATCCTCACCCGTCACAACTACCCCGCACCGGTGGCGCGCCTGCTCGGCGAAGCCGTGGTGCTGGCCGCCCTCATCGGCTCGTCGCTGAAATTCGAGGGGCGTTTCATCCTGCAGACCCAGACCGACGGTCCGGTGAACCTGATCGTCGTCGATCTCGACGCACCGGACGGGCTGCGCGGCTATGCCCGCTTCGACGCCGATGCGGTGATGACGGCGATCGAGCGTGGCGAGACCAAGCCGGCCCAGCTGCTCGGCAAGGGGCACCTGGCGATGACCGTCGACCAGGGTGTCCATATGGAGCGCTACCAGGGCATCGTGGCGCTCGATGGCGGCACGCTCGAGGATGTGGCACACGCCTATTTCCAGCAGTCCGAGCAGATCCCTACGCTGGTGCGTATCGCCGTTGCCGAGCATTCGGTACGTGGCGCCGGTGGGCCGCAGTGGCGCGCCGGTGGCGCGCTGGTGCAGTTCCTGCCGCCGCACGGCCAGTCGGTGATGCCGGACCTGCCGGGCGACGGCAATTTCGACAACCCCGAGACCGCCGATCCGGACTACGTCGAAGACGACAAGTGGACCACCACCCGGGCGTATCTCTCGACCGTCGGCGACGACGAACTGGCCGATCCCGAGCTTTCTGCCGAGCGCCTGCTGTTCCGGCTGTTCAACGAGCCGGGCGTCCGTATCTTCGAGCCGATCGCCCTCGAGGAGCGCTGCACCTGTTCGGCCGAGCGGATCGAAGCCATGCTGCGCGACAATTTCTCGGCTGAAGAGCGCCAGGAGATGGTGGTCGACGGCGAGATCGAGGTGGTCTGCGAGTTCTGCTCGGCCGACTACCACTTCAAGCCGCACGAGTTCGAAGACCACCCCTCGCACCAGCACTAACCGCGCCGCCGAGCCGGCCGGCATGAAGCACGTCGATCAGGCTCGATGACCCGAACTACCGCAAGCCCTGGATCTGGCTCAGCCCGTATTCCAGGTCCTTGATCAGGTCGTCCGCGTCCTCGAGGCCGATCGAGATGCGGAGCAGCCCCGGCGTGATG
>JAEUMC010000528.1 GCA_016793415.1 Devosia sp.
GGCACCGACGTGATCGCGCCCGATGGCGTCACCGCCAAGGGCTATCTCGACAGCGAAGCCTGGGTGAAGGCCGGTACCTACTGGCACAACCTCTACAACGAGTGGGCGGTGAGCCCGAAGAGCCTCGGCTATGGCGAAGCCGCCTCGCTGTTCGGCAATGGCCAGCTGGCGATGTTTGCCGGCGGCACCTGGAACCTGCCGATCCTGGCGCAGACCGGCGTCGATTTCGGCGTCGCGCCGTTCCCCTATTTCGAGGGCGGCAAGGTGCTGACCCCGACCGGGAGCTGGTATGTCGGCGTCAACGCCGCCTCGACCAACCAGGCTGAGGCGTTCGACTTCGCCAAGTTCCTCACCACCTCGGATGAGGGCACGCGCGTCTGGTTCAAGGCGCTGAACCAGCTGCCGGTGAGCAAGCCGTTGCTCGACGAGATCAGCACTTCGGCCGATTTCGACGCCTTCCCCAGCAACGTGTTCCGGCTCGGCGTCTACGACTCGCTCAACACAGCCAAGGCCCGCCCGGTAACGGCAGCCTATGGCCAGCTGCAGGACGCGTTCCGCACCGCTTTCGTCGATATGGCGAACGGCGTGGCGGTGACGGATGCGCTGGCGAGTGCGGTGCAGAAGTTCGAGTCGGCAGCGGCGCGCGTCGCGCAGTAGTCTGTCGTAGGCGACAAGTTCGCCGATCTATCGATGAGGGCCTTCTCCCCTTGTGGGAGAAGGCGACCACCGAAGCAATCGTGCCCGTGACCTCTCCACCCGGTGAAACGTCCTAGATGGTCAGAAGCAAAACTCCCCTGTTCCTGCTCGCGGTGCTGCTGGCGCCGGCGCTGGTTGGCCTCGTGGTGTTCCGCCTCTATCCGATCGCCCTGGCGGTCAGCGACAGCTTCTTCAACATGCTGCGCGGCAACCAGGTGTTTGTCGGGCTCGACAACTACGTCGCGCTGTTCACCGATTCCGCATTCTGGAAATCGCTGCAGGTGACGCTGTGGTTCAACCTGTTGATCAACCCGATCCAGATCGCCCTCGCGCTCGGCCTGGCGCTGCTCTACGTGCAGAAGTTCAAGGGCGTCGGCTTCTACCGGGTGCTGTTCCTCATCCCCATCGGGGTGTCGCTGCCCACCGCGGTGATCATCTGGCGCATCATGCTGAGCCCGGACGGGCTCGCCAATGGCGTGCTCAACATTGCCGGTATTCCGGGCCAGCCGTGGCTGACCTCGGAGAGTCTCGCGCTCTATTCGATCATCGCCATCGCCACCTGGAAGGGCATCTCGTACTGGATGATCTTCATCATCGGCGGGCTGCAGAACATCTCGCCCGAGATCTATGACGCGGCGCGGGTCGACGGCATCAAGCCGTGGCAGCGCCTCGTCTTCATCACCGTGCCGCTGCTCAGGCCGACGCTGCTGTTCGTGCTGGTGGCGGACGTCTCGATCAATTTCCTCCTGTTCGCACCGATCTTCATGCTGACCCAGGGCGGGCCGGCGGATTCCACCAACGTGCTGATGTACGAGGCCTTCAAGTCGGGCTTCATCTTCGGCGACATGGGGCGGGCGATGGCGATCATCGTCGTGGTGGTGGTGATCCTCCTATTGATCGTCGGGCTGCAGTTCCGCCTGCTCGCAGGCAAGCCGGAGGGCAAGTGATGGCCGACCCTCAGCTGAAACTCCGCCGCGGCTTCACCCTGGGTGTCAGACACCTGGTCTATGCGGTGATCGCCTTCATCTTCGTGTTGCCGCTGTGGTGGGCGATCGTTTCCTCGCTCCGGCCAAACACTGAGGTGTTCGCCGACATCTTCCCGTTCACCGTCAATGCGCTCTTGCCCTCACCGCTGTCGTTCGAGGCCTATGCCGGGGTGTTCGAGCGCGGCTTCGGGCTGATCATCGCCAACACCATGTTCGTCGCCATCGTCACCATGATCGGCGGGATGATCGTCAACGGCGCGGCGGGGTTCGCTTTCGCGGTGTTCGACTTCAAGGGCAAGAAGATCATCCTGACGCTGATCATCATCAGCTTCATGCTGCCCTTCGAAGCGATCGCGCTGCCGCTCTACACCGTCACGCTGCAGTTGGGCTGGCTCGATCACGTGGCAGCGTTGATCGTGCCCAGCATTGCCAACGGGCTGGCGGTGTTCCTGTTCTACCAGTTCTTCAGCCAGGTGCCGAAGGACTACCTCGAAGCGGCACGGCTCGAGGGGGTCAGCTGGTTCAACATTCTGCTGCGCATCTACGTGCCGCTGTCGATCCCCACCTGCATCAGCGCCGGGCTGTTGTTGTTCGTGTTCCAGTGGGAAGCGTTCCTATGGCCGCTGCTCGCCATGCCGAGCCAGCAGTTCAAGGTGATCCAGGTCGGCATGGCGGCGTTCCAGCAGCAGTACCAGACGATCTGGAACCAGCTGTTCGCGGTCTCGGTGATCACCGCGCTCATCCCCATCGCCTTGCTGCTGCCGCTGCAGCGCTACTATGTCCAGGGCCTCGCCGGCGCTGGCATCAAAGGTTAGCTTTCGGAGACCCCATGTCCGGCCTCGCACTTTCAGGCGTCAAGAAATCGTTCGGCGCCACCGACATCATCCATGGCGTCGATCTCAGGATCGAGGACGGCGAGTTCGTCGTCTTCGTCGGCCCATCCGGTTGCGGCAAATCCACCCTGCTGCGGCTGATCGCCGGGCTCGAGACCACCAGCGCCGGCCGCATCGATATCGGCACGCGCGAGGTGACCGAACTCGACCCCTCGCTGCGCGGCGTCGCCATGGTGTTCCAGTCCTATGCGCTCTACCCGCATATGAGTGTGCGCGAGAATATCGGCTTCGGTCTCAGGATGAACGGCATGCCGAAGGCCGAGGTGGCAAGGAAGGTCGCGGACGCCGCGGCGATCCTCCATCTCGACGAACTGATGGATCGCAAACCCCGGCAGCTCTCGGGCGGACAGCGGCAGCGCGTCGCCATCGGGCGGGCAATCGTACGCAACCCCGAAGTGTTCCTGTTCGACGAGCCGCTGAGCAACCTCGATGCCGAGCTCAGGGTGCAGATGCGGCTCGAGATCGCCAAGCTGCACAAGACGCTGGGCGCGACGATGATCTACGTCACCCACGACCAGGTCGAGGCGATGACGTTGGCCGACAAGATCGTGGTGCTGCGCGCCGGGCGGGTCGAGCAGGTGGGCACGCCGCTCGAGCTCTACGACAACCCCGACAACCTGTTCGTCGCCGGCTTCATCGGCTCGCCGCGGATGAATTTCCTCCGCGCCGTGGCGGACAAGGGCGGCACTGGCGAGTTGACGGTGACGCTACCGGACTATGGCAACGTGACGGTGCCGATGGCGATTGCCGCGCCGCCGCCGGCAGGAACCGAACTCCAGCTCGGCATCCGGCCGGAGCATTTTGACGCGAAAGGCGAAGTGCAGTTGACGGCGGTGGTCGACGTGATCGAACACCTTGGCGGCGCGTCGTTCGCCTATGCGCGCTCGGAGGACGAGCACCCGCTCACCATCGAGCTGCGCGACAGCCGGCACACCGCGGCGGGCTCGGAACTGGCGACGGGGTTCGACCCGTCGCGGGCCTTCCTGTTCGACAAGGCCACGGGGCAGAGGATCCGATGAACATGCTGAGCGAAGCCGAACTCCGGGCCATTCCGAAGGTCGAACTGCACCTCCATCTCGATTGTTCGATGAGCTTCGCTTCGGTGAGCGCGCTCGACCCCGGCGTGACGCCGGAGCGCTATCGCGCCGAATTTCTGGCGCCGCGCAAGTGCGTGAACCTCGTCGACTATTTCCGCTATCTCGCGCCGGCTCTGGCGCTGCTGCAGACGCGCGAGGCGCTGACCGTGTCGACCATCGACCTGCTGCGGCAGCTCCATGAGGATGGCGTCGTTTACGCTGAGATTCGCTTCGCGCCGCAGTTGCACCGGCAGACCGGCATGAGCACCGAAGCAGTGGTGGAAACGGTCCTGGCAGCGCTGGTCGAGGGGCGCAGGAGCTATCCCGTTGAGGCACGGCTGATCCTCTGCCAGTTGCGACCGGAGGATACGGCGAACGGCTTGGAGCTGGTGCGGATCGCCCAGAAGTACCGCGCGCAGGGCGTCGGCGGCGTCGATCTCGCCGGCGACGAAACGGGCTATGGGCTCGGCGAGCACATCCCGGTGTTCAAGCAGGCCAGGGACCTTGGGCTCAACATCACGGCGCATGCCGGCGAAGCGGGCGGCGCCGAAAAGGTGCGCGAGGTGGTGGAGCAGCTGGGGGTGCGGCGGGTCGGGCACGGGGTGCGCTCGATCGAGGATGACGCGGTGATCGCATTGCTGCTGGAGCGCGACGTGCATCTCGAGGTCTGCCCCTCGTGCAACATCCAGATCGACGTGTTCGATCGCTACGAGGATCACCCGGTCGATGCACTGGTGCGGCGCGGGGTCTCGGTGGGTGTGAACACCGACGCGCGCGGCCCGACCGACCTGTCGCTGACAGAGGAATATGGGCGGCTGCAGCAGGTGTTCGGCTGGGACGCCGCACGGTTCCGGGCAGCCAATCTCGCGGCGATCGGACGGGCGTTTGCGGACGACGCGACCAAGGCAGCGATCCGGGCGCGGCTCGAGGCCTGATACTCGTATGGTAGCCCTCGACGCTGCGCTGCCCGCTGGGTAGAAAAGGCGCAACAAGATGAGGGAGTTGAACATGCCGGCGACGACCACCCAACCCTGGCGCAACCGTAGCTATCACCGGCGTTGGCTCCTGGAGCAGGCCGACGGGCTGTTCGGGTTCTTCCAGAATCGCGCGTTCAACCCCGGGGGTGGCTTCTTCGATCTCGACCCGACCGGACGGCCGCTGAACACCGCCAACCCGGTGCGCGGCATCCATTCGACGGCGCGTATGGTGCACTGCTTCGTCATCGGCAGCCTGTTGGGGCGGCCGGGTTCAGACCTGATCGTCGACCACGGCATGAAGTTCCTGTGGGAGCGGCATCGCGACGCCAAAGCCGGCGGCTATTTCTGGACCGTCGACAATGACGGGCCGCGCGATGGGCGGAAGCAGGGCTATGGCCATGCCTTCGTGCTGCTCGCCTCCTCGAGCGCCAAGCTGCTCGGGCATCCGCTGGCCGACAGGATGCTGGCCGATGTCACCGAGATCCTCGAAACGAAATTCTGGGAAGAGCAGCACGGCGCCATTGCCGAGGAGTTCAACGCCGACTGGTCGCCGATCGCACCGTACCATGGGCAGAACTCGAACATGCACCTCACCGAGGCGCTGATGGCGGCGTTCGAGGCAACGGGCGAGCGCGGCTATCTCGACAAGGCCGAGCGGATTGCCGACCTGATCATCCGGCGCAAGGCGGGTGAAAACGGCTTCCGGGTGGCCGAGCACTTTGACGGCAACTGGCAGGTCGATAAGGGCTATCTGGGCGACCAGATGTTCCGGCCGCCCGGCACCACCCCCGGCCACTGGCTGGAATGGGCCCGCCTCGTGCTGCAGCTCTGGGCGCTGGGCGGCAAGAAGCACGCCTGGATGCCGGACGCCGCGGAAGCCCTGTTCAAGCAGTCGATCGTGCTGGGCTGGGACAAGGCCAAAGGCGGCTTCTTCTACAACCTCGACTGGAACGACAAGCCGGATATGCGCGACAAGCTCTGGTGGCCGGCCTCGGAAGGTGTCGGCGCCGCGGCCTTCCTCTGCGAACACCGGCCGAGTGCCTTCCATGAGGAGTGGTACCGCCACATCTGGGACGTGATCGCGAGCGCCTTCATCGACGAAAGCAATGGCGGCTGGCACGAGCAGCTCACCGAGGACCTGAAGCCGAGCTACACCCTGTTCGGCGGCAAGGGCGACATCTACCACGCCCTGCAGGCCTGCCTCATCCCGCTCTACCCGGCGACCGGGAGTTTGACGAAGGGGATTTTGGCGGAGATTTCCGGCCAGTAGCGGAGCCGGTGCGGGCTGACCCCCACCCCTGTCCCCTCCCCCTAAAAATGGGGAGGGAGACCCTCACACTGATATCGAGGCCATCGTCTCCCTCCCCAT